>CADFRV010000004.1 GCA_902836725.1 Muribaculaceae bacterium | reverse complement strand
AGGTATGGTACATTGAAGATAGATTGTTGTATTCCGGTTTTAGCGGACAGCAATAATTTCTTTTATCTGTGTGCATGAGAAGCAGTTCAGACGTTCATATCAGTACTTTCGTATGCTCAAGCAATAATCAATCTGTAAACTATGGATAAACAGACGCTCGAATTCATCACAGACTGTCGTATTTCTTAAATTGCCGCAGCGTAAAATCTATATGCGTCAGAAAGGAGTATTGCAGTAATGAGATTATATGATCAGCGGAGAGGCTCGTAGACGCGCTCACCGATCTGGGTTGCGAGCTGGGTACAGAAATCATGCCATTTTTTCTGCTGCTCCATGAGGGAAAATATCTCGGCCATATCATATCCGGGCACCGACTGCACCTGGCTGATACGCCTGGTTAGTTCATGAAACTTGCAGCGCCCCATATAGTATTTCAGAGCCACGAGCGTGCGTGGCACCAGATCGTCAAGGCGGTCGATCTCGGTCTCGATCCTGGTGCCCTGGCGGAAGTAGATCTTACTCAGCTGATGGCGCTCCACAACCAGATCGGAAGCCGCGCGGCGCACATCGTCATCGGGGTGCGATATGAAGATCTTTTCAAGATATAGCTGCGAAAAATCGCGTATGTCCGTCTCATAAGCCATCCGGCACTCCTCTTTCAGTTTTGTCTCGGCGAGATTTATCTCGGCAAGTGTTGATGCCGTCTGCTTTATCTCCTCCAATCCTTCCTGCTCGAGTTGCTGCATTCTGGCGAGGGCAGCTGCCGCATGGGTAGCGAAATCATTGTCCCAGTTATGTTCACGCAAGGCAAGCGCCTCCTCGAACATGCGACTGTACAACGGATTGCGGAAACGCATGTTGTCCACCTCCAGGTCCTCGCGTATGTAGTCGATCACCTTTACATGGGCACCGTCGTCATACAGACCGAATTCTTCTCCGAGATCAAGCATCCCGTATTTGAGTACCAGACGCATCAGGGCGCGTTCCTGCGGTTCAAGTATTTTTGATGACGGATCGCTGCCGAGGTTTATGGCCTCCTGAAGCGATGTCTCCATTCTGATCTCAGGAGCGGCATTTACTGTGGAACCACTTTCCACAACGGAGGGCGCAGGAGGCGTCTGTGTTTCAGTGCCGATGTTTTCACCTCCGGCAGAGGGGTTGGAATCGGCGACTGAGGATGCACCGGCTTCCGGAGTGCTTTCCCCGATTGACTCCGCGGCTGCGTCGCGGGCAATCTGGCGCGCGTTCTGCTCGGCAAGTTTCGTTATAAACACATTCACCTGCCTCAGCAGCAGACGCTCGTCTATACCGAAACGCATAGAGCATTCCTGGATATAAACATTGCGTTTTATCTCTTCGGGAATATGGGCAATGGAGAGCAGTATGCCGCTCACCACCTCCGAGCGCTTAAGCGGATCGGATGCGGCATCGCGGAGAAGCACATCGGTCTTGAACCGTATGAAATCCACCTCGTTCGCCTCAAGATAAGCCTCCACCTCGGAAGCGGAGTGGCTCTGTGCAAAGGAATCGGGGTCGTCACCGTCGGGAAGCAGAAGCACCTTTATGTTCAGTCCCTCGGCAAGAAGCAGGTCTATGCCTCGCAAGGAAGCCTTTATGCCGGCCGGGTCGCTGTCATATATCACAGTGACATTTTCGGTGAAACGGTGGATGAGTCGTATCTGCCCCTGCGTGAGCGAGGTTCCTGATGAGGCCACCACATTTTCCACACCCTGCTGGTGCATGGATATCACATCCATATACCCCTCCACAAGAATGCACTTGTCTTTCTTCACAATGGCCTGTTTGGCCTGGTAAAGGCCATACAGTTCACGGCTTTTCTTGTAGATGACACTCTCCGGTGAGTTCACATATTTGGCTACGGTCTTGTCTGACCGCAGCGTTCTTCCGCCGAAAGCCACCACCTTTCCGGAGATGGAGAACACCGGATACATCACGCGCGATTTGAAGCGGTCGTAAAGATCACCGCGGTCGGTGCGCACACACAATCCGGTCTTTACAAGCGCATCGTCGCTGTATCCATCCTTACGGGCGGCGGAGAGAAGGTCGTCGCGACGGTCGAGCGAGTAACCCAGATGGAAGCGCTTCACCATCGCCTCGTTGATACCGCGCTCACGGAAATAAGCCAGACCGATGGCGCGGCCGTCGGGTGTGTCAAGCATGTTGCGCTCGAAATGCTTCATCGCGAAATCGTTGACCTCCATAAGCGACTGACGCTCGCTCATGGCCTGCCGCTCGGCATCGGTCACCTCATGCTCCTGTATCTCGATGTGGTATTTTTTCGCAAGGTATCTCAGCGCGTCCCAGTAGCTCAGCTGCTCATGCTCCATTATGAAGTTGATAGGGCTGCCACCCTTGCCGCAACTGAAACATTTACATATGCCTTTGGCACGCGACACGGAGAATGAAGGGGTGCGCTCGTTGTGGAACGGGCACAATCCTATGTAGTTGGCGCCCCGGCGGCGGAGGTGCACGAAATCGCTCACCACCTCCACTATGTCGGCGGTGTCGATGATCCTCTGTACTGTTTCCCTGTCAATAGTCTTCATGCGTAGGACAATGAATCAGGCCATGCGGCGGCCATACTCTTTATACCATCATACCACTCTATCTCGCTGCCGCATCTCCTGGCAAGCCATTCGGAATGCTCGAAAAAGCGGCGTATATCTTCTGCCGATGTGCGTGAAGCGACACTGCCGCTTGCATGCAGCATGGCCCTGAACAGTTCCAGCGGCAGCGGAACTATCACTGAATGTCCGCCATAATACGATATATTCATATTGTGCAGCGCAAAGAAATGGGCCACACAGGCTTCATTTATGGAAGGAGCCACGAAAAGCGCATAACAGGGCTTTCCCGACTGTTTTTTCAGCTTTCCGAGGTGGCGGCTCACAGGCTCCCCCTCGCTTTCATACTGGCGCTGCCCGCTCTGCAGCGTAGCCTCCACACACACCATGAAATCGCCATAGTCACACACTATGTCGGCCATATTGCCGGGCGCGGTTGACATCGGATTGCCGAAATCGTCAAATTTCAGATTGGCCCTTATATCGCCACCGTCGATCATGGTCATGGCGCGCCATATATTCCACTCGAAAATCAACGGAGCATCGTAGAGACGGTCTCCGCGCATGAGATCGAATGTAGACTGTATGTCATCGTAAAACTCGCGGTTCCTGATCTTTTCGGAAAGTTCACGGATATTGCGTTCACGGCGGCGGCCAAGCTGCACGTTCAAGGTGTCGCGCAGTTGCTCCACCGACATGTCTCCCCCTACATTTATCTCCGGGAAAGAGGTCTCCAGACGTGTCGAGAGATACTCCCGGTCATCGGTAAGCAGCCTCACAGACAGCGGATCGCCCAGATAGGCGATATAGCTCTCCTCATCCTCGAACCGGCCGGGCTGCCGGTCAATATTCTCAAGTATGTAGTCTACCTCCTTCTCCCTTTCGGGAACTACAGACATGGATTTGCCCCTGTGCGACACCTGCACAAGCCCCGTGGCACGCAGATAACGGAACAGCGCGTCGGCATAATCGCGTGTATTGCCCATCTGGGTGGTCAGGAAACTCTCGAGCGAGACTTCCCGTTTCTCCCTTGTCTTTATCTTTCCCTGCGAAATCCTGTCGGCAAACACGCGCATCAGTTCATTTCGCAAAAAGGCGGCGTAGAACTTCTTGTATGTCGCCCCGCTCTCCTCCCGGGCTTTCCTGAAAGCCTTTATGCGGTCCACAATCTCAGGGAACTCATGCCAGTCGGTCATCTGCAGCCCTATGGCACGCAGTTCGTCAAAACGCAGTTTCCCGAGCACACGCACCAGCCTCAGCACTTCCAGAAACGGCTTCACATTGAACCTCGCCGCATCGTCGGACAGCCTGTGGTATGGCGACGGCAACTGGTATTTCAGCAGTTGCCTGAGAAATATATCAGGTCTGTCGTGGCTTGAAAGGAGCGCCCTGCCGGCCTGGGTAAGCTCTATGCGGGGATGCAGTCTTACGAACCCGAGAGCCTTCGGTGTGCGGGTTATGCGGTCGCGCGCGCTGAAAGCCGGATCGTTGCACCCCTCTCCATGAAAGAAATCCTCGTCGCGCAGCAGTTCCATATACCGCGTCTGTGTGTCGGCATTCCATTTCTGACCGGAAAAATTATCTGACAGCAATGCGATCTCCGGTATCACCTTTTCAAGAGTGCGGGGCGATGTGGTGACAAACACCAGCCGGCTGCTAATCGTTGCCATAAGGAGCCTCCGGTTCAAAAAGTATAAACTGGCGCGGTTCGGGCACGTTTACGTTAAACCGACGCATCTGCGGTTCCTGAGCGAGCTGAGGAACCACACCTTCAAGCGGATAGTTGGCCACCAGGATATGATTCGCCACAGACTTGAAACGGTTGCGGATATTCACTGCATAGGTCTTGTGGTATTCGGCGGCGATGAATCCGTTGTAAAGTTCTTCGGTAAGAGGAGTGTGGCCGATCACCATAAGGGCGCGGCACGGGAGATTTATGAAATCCTGCGCGAGGCGGCGGTGGTTCTCTTCGTTGAAACCGTCGCGGTATTCGTCGTTCCCGTAATCGGAGAAAGTGCAGTCATACGGGGGATCGAGAAACACAAAATCATCAGGTTCGCAAAGGTTGAAAACCTCGGCGTAATCAGTGTTCATCAGCTCGGCGCCATTGAGCAGACGGCTATGCCCGGGGGTTACCTTGTCGGTATTCAGATTGCGGTAACGGCCGAAAGGCACATTGAACTCTCCGCGGGCATTATACCTTATCATGCCTGAATATGCAGTCTTATTGATGAAATAGTACAGCGCGGCATCAGAGAATTCCTTCTCCTCCAGGTCATTGAACATAGCCCTTATATGATAGTACAGCGCCTCGTTCGGATCCTCCACACGCGCATCCGGATCACGGAGCTTCCTCTCATCGAAGACACGCCGGTTGGCGGCATACATCCCCTCGAGCAAGTCAAGCTCCTGCCTGAGTTCGGCAAAATTATCGCGAACCCCCTCATAAAAACCTACGAGTTTGGTGTTTATGTCGTTTATCAGCGCATGTTCAGGCTCAAGATGGAAAAACAAAGCCCCCCCTCCGAAAAACGGTTCCACATAGCGTCCTTCGAAGTGGGGTATATGAGGCAGAATATAAGGAATTTCCTTCGATTTCCCACCCCTGTATTTCAGCATCGGTTTCATCCTGTCCTTTATGGAAATGTGTAATGCGCGGCCCGGAATATCCGGGAACCGGAGAATGCCCGACCGTATCCGTCAGACATCATCATTAAATGCAAAGGTAGCATTTTTTTCCGGGATAAGAGGTCTCCGCCGATGTTAAGGTGCTGTTAAAAACAAAATGTTTCTGTGGCTGCGGCAGTTACAGGCTGTCGTACTCTTCATCGGAAACCGGCGAGAGCCATTCGGTGGAAAGATCCTTGCCTGGGACCTCGAATGCGAGGTGCGCGAACCATGAATCGGCCGCCGCGCCATGCCAGTGCTTTACATTGGCAGGAATGTGTATCACAGTGCCGGGCAGAATCTCCACAGCAGGTTTCCCCTCCTCCTGGTACCATCCGCGGCCTGCGACACCCACGAGCATCTGGCCGCCACCTTCCGAAGCATGGTGTATATGCCAGTTGTTGCGGCAACGGGGTTCAAAAGTCACATTGGCAAACGGTATCTGGGCGGCGGAAACACGTGCCAGATAACTGTTGCCGGTAAAATATTTCGCATATGCCGTGTTGGGTTCCCCTACAGGAAATATCATCTCCTGCTGGAAGCGCTCCAGTTCCGTCGATGCATCCTCATTGTCGGCCCACACCTCTTTGGCCACGCGGAAGCCGGCCCAGGCATTGGGCCATCCGGCATAGAAAGCGGCCTGGGTGAGCAGAGCCGCGATCTCCCTGCGGGTTATGCCATGTTTCTTTCCCATCTCCAGATGAGAGCGGAACGAGGAGTCTATAAGCCCCTTGCCGAGGAGAATTGAAATGGTTACCATGCTGTGGTCATGCAGACTGAGGGTGGAGTCGTTCCATACCGCCTCACCGAAAAGCACGTCATCGTTCAATTCCGCGAATTTAGGCGCGAAATCGCCGAGGACAGTGCGCCCGGCCGTCTGTCTGATTTTCTGTTGTGCCATAATCGTATTTAAACTTAACATTGCCGCTATCACGGCCACTAAAAATTTGATTTTCATAAACATACATTTTCCGTATCCCAACTCGCCTGGAAGATCCAGGCGACATTCCAAAATTACAACAACAGCGCCGTTCATCCCCTAACAAAATTGCGGCGAGTATTACCAATTTCCACACTCCCCCCACAAAAAAACTGTCACGACTATCGCAAGACAGACGTGACAGTGTTTTCGAGTCAAATATTATTGTCAGAAAGCGGGATAACCGGGATTCTGCACATATATGCCCCCAGAGAAATTGTATTGCGCCACAGGAACCGGGAAGTACTCTTCACCATCATCGAAAGTGGCATTGTTATAGTAGATGCGGTTGTCTTTTTCAGCCTTGAAATAATTGTTCATCGTCTCTTTGGCTATGCCCCATCTTACAAGGTCGAAGAAGCGCTCCCCCTCCATCGCCTTTTCAAGTCGCATCTCTGTGCGCAGAGCCTTGCGTGCATATTCCTGTGTCCATCCGGCAGACGGATATAAACCGATCTTGTAATTCGCCGCATATTTCGAGGGATCGTTGAAATCGCTCACATACTCGCTCTCCATCGCGCGTTTACGCACACGGTTGATCAGAGTGCGTGCCTCTTCCAGACCGTTGCCGCCGATTTCGATAAGTGCCTCGGCCTTGTAAAGCAGCAGGTCGGCATAGCGTATGATCTGCCAGTTGAGGGCAGATGCTCCCCACGGCCATCCCTGTGTGGCATCGCTCGATTCAGGCGAGAGCCAGAAACGTTTAGTATTGTTGTATCCGTATGAATCGCTGTTGCGCACCCAGAGACCACACGGTTTTTCTGTGTAGGTCTTATATCGGATGGTGGGACGGCCTGTCACGAAATCAAGGCGCGGATCCACATTGCCGCCCACGTTCTCGAGTGCATACCCGCCATTATTGTCAAATTTAACAGTTCCGTAATCAGGACGGCTCTGGTAATCAAACAGAGGCAAGCCGTCGGCGTCTGTCTGGTAGGCATTTATAAGATCCTGCGACGGGAGGAAGAAGCCGTCGCCCTGCCAGGGACAGCCGGGACCGGTCATGGAATTGAGCAGCATGCTCCAGTTGATACGGCCTACACCACCCGAGCCATCATCTTTCGAGAACTGTATGGCGAACACCGACTCCGGCCCGTTCTCATATGCGAGAAGATCGAGTTGCTGGAAATCTGACAGGAGATCATATCCATGTATACCGTCTATCAGCTCCACTACTTCCTGAAGCAGTTTCTTGTCAATATTCACCACGGCGTTTGTCTCAGGATCCTGTTCGTAAGCCTGGTACAGTTTCACTTTGGCGGCGTAAGCCTTGGCGATACGGCGGTTTACGCGCCCGATCTCATCCTGGGTGTCAGGAAGATCCCGGGCAGCTTCAAGCAGATCGTCAGCGATGCGTGCCAGATGCTGCTCGCGTGTGAACTCGTCGTTGCGCACCGAAGGATAGTCGGCTTCGGGGAGGTCAATATCCATATAAGGGATACGGTTGAACAGGCGCACAAGTTCAAAATACCAGTGGTCGCGTATCACGCGCACTTCCGCTATGCGCGCATCCTTGTCCTTTATGATATTTTCGTCGGCTTTCATAATGGCCCTTATAGCTGAGTTGCAGCGTGAGATACCGCAATATACATTGAACCATTTGCCATCCAGAAAACCATTGTTGGGCTGTATCCTTGCCGTTTCCATATCATGTACCTCCCAGAGGTCGGTTTCGCCGCCGCCACCTTTGTAGGCATTGTCGGCACGCACTTCGCCATAGCTCCAGTTCGTTACAGGAAACAGGTGCGGGTCGTTGGAATCAGCGTAACGGCAACCGAATGTGGCGTATGCGCCGGTAACAAGAAGATCTACCGCTTTGGGATCGTTGATGTTAGCTTCCGACAGCGGTCCCTGCGGTGCATTTTCAAGAAAGTCGTCGCTGCATGCGCAGGCTGCGGCCCCGACGAGTGCCATGATGGCTATATTTTTGATTTTCATGCTATTTTAAATCTGAGATTGGAAATTATTAAAAACCGAACTGGATACCGAATGTGTATTGGCGCGGGAGAGCATAGGGGTAACCGAGACCTTCGGGATCAGCACCGCTGTAGCTGGTGATGGTGAACACGTTCTGTGCCTGGAAATAAACGCGGGCATTTTTGAGATGCAGTTTCGTGCGCACCTTTTCGGGAAGGGTATAACCTAACGAGAGTGTTTTCAGGCGGAGGAACGAGCCGTCTTCGATGTAATAATCCGAACTCTCGTTCTCGTTGTTGGAATTGTCGATCGAGGGAGCGGGCACGTCGGCGCCGTAGTAACCGGTCTGCAGATAGCTGTCATATGCATTGGCAGCTTCAAGCAGCTGTGTGCCGTGGTTGCCGGTCCAGAGAGGGAAGAAATCGGTATAGAATTTCGAGTTGTTCCATGCGTCGCGGATGATACTGTTGAAGAACAGGCTGAGGTCAAAACCTTTCCAGTTGGCACCGAGGTTAAGGCCAAACTGTGCTTTGGGCAGATCACATCCGAGCCATGTGCGGTCGCGGTCGTTAATCTCACCGTCGTTGTTGGTATCTACATAGCGCACACGTCCCACGCCGGGATTGCCGAAGCTCACCTTGTATTTTTCCTTATAGGCGTCAACCTCCTCCTGTGTACGGAACACGCCGTCGGTCCTGTAACCCATCCACGAGCCTAAAGGTTGTCCGACAATACTCTTGTCGATGCCGTTGCCTCCGCCCCATTCATAATAGATGTCCTCCATAAGGTCGGTGACACGGTTCTTCATGGCCGTTACATTAAGCCCTACATTGTAGCTGAAACCGTTGCCGAGAGACTGGCGCCATTCGGCTGTGATTTCCACACCCTTGTTGACCATCGAACCGCCGTTGTACCAGCAGTATCCCCCCTCACCGATAGTGGCGATATAGGGTTTCTCCATGAGCATGTCGTTTGTCTTTTTGTGGAAATAGTCAAACGAGAGTGAAAGCCTGTTGTTAAGGAACGACGCGTCAAATCCCACATTGGTCTGGTATGTCTTTTCCCATGTCAGATCCGGATTGGTGCTTCTTGAACGGATAGCGCCGGGAGAGAGCTTGTTGCCACCCGCCAGGGCATACCCTGCACGGTCGAGATCCATCGCGTATTTCGCATAGAAAGCATCGTTGGCAATGATATCGTTACCGTTCACGCCATATGCGCCTCTGATCTTTAGATCCGTGAGCCATGCCGCCGCACCCTCCATGAATTTCTCCTGGGAGATACGCCATCCGGCGGAAACCGAGGGGAACCAGTCGTAATTGTGTTCGTGCGACAGACGCGACGAGGCATCGCGGCGCAGAGTGAACGACACAAGATATTTGTCGTCCCATGCATAATTCAGCTTGCCGAAACCTGAGAACATGGAATAATTCGATGCTCCGGAACCGGTGTCCTTGTTCGCGGTCACATTCCCGAGATACAGATAATTCGGATCCTCTATCTCCAGACCTTTGCCTTGGCCGTACATATCCTCGAAATGGTTGCGTTTAGCTTCTATACCCACAAGAGCCATCACGGAGTTTTTACCGAAATCAATGTTGTACTGGGCTGTGTTGGTCCATACCCAGTCGACAGTCTTGCTTGAATACTGATAGAGGTTGTTGGATTTGTCGCGCAGGTTAGCGGGAGTGAAAATCTTGTCTGTGCCATTATGGTAGTTGATACCGAAATTAGTTTTCACGATAAGGTTTTTCACCGGTTCCACAGACAGGTATGCGTTGCCGAAGACGCGCCAGTATTCCCGTTTGTTTGTGCCTTCCTCCTTGATCTGGCGCATGATATTTGGTGTATCGTTCAGGCCGAATGCCACCTGGTCGTTATAATTCCCTTCCGAATCATAAACAGTGCGTGCGGGATGCATTTTTATGGCGTTCTCCTCCACTCCGGCGGGGGCATTGTGCTGACGCCACCAGTTCACTGTCACGTTGCCTCCCGCCTTGAGACGGTTGTTGATGAAACCGTAATCGGAACTGAAACGGGCGTTTGCCTTCTGGAAATCAGATCCCTTTATGATGCCGTCATGGTCAAGCCAGCTCAGAGAAAGAGACGAAGATCCGTTCTCCTCACCTTTGGACAGGCCGATACTGTATGTCTGCATGAGCGCGGTGCGGTGTATCTCCTTTTCCCAGTCGGTGTTCTGCGGATTCACCATCACGCCGTTGAGGTTGGCATAAGGCTGCAGCTTCGGCGTGGCGCCGTTACCGTAAAGCTCCGAGTTGGGGGTGGTGCCGTAAGAATATTTGTATGCCGACCAATACACATTGCCCCACTCGTCGGCATTGAGCATGTCAAGGCCGCTCTGATATGTCTGTAGTGTGAGCGTGGCGTCGAATGTCACCCGGCACTCCCCTTTCTTGGCGCGTTTGGTGGTGATGATTATCACACCGTTTGCCGCCTGGGCGCCATAGATTGAAGCGGAGGCGGCATCTTTCAGTACCTGTATGGACTCCACATCATTGCTGTTAAGTATGGTGCCGGGATTCTCGCGGGTCATCACGCCGTCAATCACATAAAGCGGACCGTTGGCATCGCTGCGGAACGATGATGCACCTCGGATAGATGTGCCGGTGCTGAGACCGCCGGGAGTGCCGTCTGTAGTAATATTCATGCCGGCCACGCGCCCCTGCAACGATTGTATCACATTGCCCGTAGGGGTATCGGCTACATCCTTCATCTTCACTACTGAGACAGAACCGGTGAGGTCAGATTTCTTTTCAGCGGAATATCCAACGACAACCACTTCGTCAAGCACAGCCGAATTCTCCTCCAGACGGACAGTCAGGTTTTCCTCCGCCTTCACCTTCCGGGATACATAACCTACATACGATACCTGCAGATCCGTCCCTTCCGGCACCTTGATCTCGAAATTGCCGTCGATATCCGTGGCAGCCCCTGTTTTGGTCTGTTCACACAGCACAGAAGCACCTATCAGCGGCTCATCGTCTGTTTTGGAAAGCACTGTACCGTGCACGGTGATATCACGCGCCTGGGCCACTATCACCATAAGAAACAGCATCAATGCACTTAAGATTGTTTTTTTCATGTTACTCGATTGGTTAAATAATCAATGTCTGTTTTTGCGATACCGTAATGCGGTGATCACGGTGCAAAATTAGCGTGCAGGTGCCACGAAGACATATCACAGTTTGAGCATCGGCTATTAAAATTCGCGCTTCGCTCAATTTTTATATCAATTGCATAAATTGTAATACCGGTTCGCGGCCTACTCTGAATACCACATGAATTATGAAGTTGAAAATGTCTTGCCTGCGTATGATAGTCTCTGATTTTGCAAAAATAGCGATGACAATATTAAAAACGTTGCTTTCACTACCAAAAATTTTGCAACTCACCTGAATTTATAATCACTGCATGATTTTTTATACCTACGGCACAGCAGATTGTAGTAGTTTTGCAGAGCCGGAAAAAACAGATCCGAAGAAACTTTTTACAAAATATCATTTACCCGCCATGAAACCATTCGAAACTTTAGCCATAGCCGCCATCACCTCCGCAGCGGCATTCTTTCCCACGGATACAGCCGCAGCCGAGGGGATCAGAATAGACCATCTCGGAGCCGACAACACACTTGTAAGGATAACCGGTGACAGCCGTTATGTGCTCCTTCCGGTTCAGGAAGCAAACGATGACGCACGCATAAATATCCTCGTAGACGGACAGCCCGACCGCACAATAAACGTAAGGCTCGCCAAAAGCAAAATCGACTATTTCGTGCCATTCGATCTCGCGCCATACAAAGGGCATAAGGTGGCTATGAATATCGTGACCACCCAGGGACGGTCAACTGTGCGGGAGGCGAAAGAGGATGCTTTCTGGAAAAACATCGCCCTGTCTGACACATTCGATGTTTCGAACAGGGAAAAATACCGCCCCGCCTATCACCATACACCGCTTTACGGATGGATGAACGACCCCAACGGTATGTTTTACCGGGACGGTACATGGCACCTCTATTACCAGTACAATCCCTACGGCTCAAAGTGGCAGAACATGTCGTGGGGGCATTCCACATCGAAAGATCTCATACATTGGGAAAACCATGGAGTGGCACTCGAGCCAACCGGCCTCGGCACGGTGTTCAGCGGAAGCTGTGCGCTTGACCATACCGGCTCAGCCGGATTCGGCACCGACGCCGTGGTGGGACTTTACACCTCGGCAGATGTAAGCCAGATACAAAGCCTTGTATGGAGCACCGACGGCGGAGAAACATTTGATTTCTATGCCGCCAACCCGGTGATAACACTTGAGACAGAGGCACGCGACCCCAATATGTTCTGGGACAGCAACGCAAACCGGTGGGTGATGATACTGGCACATGCCCTGGAACGCGAAATGCTTATTTTCACTTCACCCGACATGAAGGAGTGGACATTGCAAAGCTCCTTCGGAAAAGGACTCGGCGCACAGGATGGCGTATGGGAATGCCCGGATCTGTTTGAATTGCCTGTGGGGGAAACATATGAAAGGAAATGGGTGCTGATATGCAATATCAATCCAGGAGGTCCGGCAGGAGGTAGTGCCACGCAATATTTTACAGGCGATTTTGACGGCACCACGTTCACCCCAGACAAGGATGCCGAAGGAAATGTGCCCACGAAATGGCTCGATTTCGGCAAAGACCATTATGCCACTGTAACGTGGAGCGACGCACCGGAAGGGAGGCGCACCGCCATCGGATGGATGAGCAACTGGCAATATGCCGCGGAGGTTCCTACAATGCAATACCGAAGCGCCAACACGCTTCCCCGGGAGATCGGGCTTTTCAGGGCGGAGGACGGACAAACATACGCTTCTTCCACACCGTCGCCGGAACTCATAGCCCTCCGCGGACACCTCACTGAAAATACCGGCAAAGCTACCATCGGAGACAAGGGACGCACATGGAGCCTCCCGGCCGCAAACGACGGTATCTGCGAAATACTTCTTGACATTGACGCCCAAAAAGCCAAATCGGTAGAAATAGAGCTCGGCAACGGATCAGGCGACAGAACCACAATGCTATACGATCCGGACGCACATACATTTTCTTTCGACCGCACAAAGAGCGGCCGGGTTGATTTCAGCCAGGATTTCCCGGCAGTCACCGTGGCGCCTACTTTTGAGAAAGATGGGAAAACAAGCCTTAGGATTTTCATTGACAGATCAAGCATCGAGCTGTTCGGCAACAACGGGCAGTTCGCAATGACCAACCTCGTATTCCCTACCGAGCCATACTCCACATTGTCTGTAAAAGCGGCAGGTGGTAAAGCCAAGGTAAGCGACCTGAAAATATACTCAATAGAAACTGAATAATTAGTAAGTCATCTAATACTATTTTTCATCGGATAAACAATCGGTTATAAGTATGTAGGGAGACGGTATGCCACCACTGCGGGCACACCGTCTTTTCTTATATAAAGGAAAAGACCGTTACCAAACCAAAAAAACTCTAATTTGTTTTATTTCTATAACGACGTCTGCCTGTTCAAGCCTTAACCTTGAGGCAGAATGTTCTCACAGGTGACATTACACCACATGTAACGGGATAGATTATTTACTTATGTTTCAACGTTTTATTTACTTTGCTTTTGCCATATCTTGCTCTCTGGCCGCATTTGCCGCATCACCGGTGAATGAAGAGGACCTGACACGGCACCTCAACGATTCACTTCCCGAGCAATGGACCTACACCCCGGAAATACAGCAGGAAATACCATCTTCAACCGACGGATGGTGGCGCTCTTTCGGTGATACCACACTCGACTCCCTGATCTCCCTCGCCCTTGACTATAACTACGATCTCGCACAGACACTCAGGCGCACCGAGATCGCCCGCAACACCATGCGGCAGGCACAGGCGGGATGGTATCCGTCGGTGGGTCTTACGGCAGGCTGGAGCAAAGACCGGCAAAGCGGCGCCATAGCCGTGCCGGGAATGCCTGCCACCGTGACAAGCGGATTCAACGCAGGTCTCTCGGCCAGATGGGAAATAGACGTTTTCGGAAAGATCGCATCAGGCGTAAAAGCAAAAAAGGCGGCCTACAACGCCTCACGTGCTGAATATGCCGGAGCTATGGTAAGCCTCTGCGCGCAGGTGGCCACCACATATTTCCAGTTGCGGACCCTACAGGGACAGCTGTATGTGGCGGAAATACACTCCGAGTCGCAGCTCAAGACGGTAAATATCGCCCGGGCACGTTTCGAGGCCGAGCTCGCCTCGAAGCTCGATGTGGCACAGGCGGAAGAGACATATTACTCCACCCTCGCCTCCATCCCCAAGCTGCAGTACTCCATACACACGGCTATCAATTCACTTGAGGTACTTACCGGATCGTTCAGCGACAGACTCAGAACCGTCTTGTCAGAACCCACACCGCTCCCCGACTGCTACCGCATGGTAAGTGCCGGAGTACCGGCCGGCCTGTTGCGGCGGCGGCCCGACATAGCCCAGGCTGAGCTTGAGCTGGCGCAATCGGCCGCCGAGATAGGCATCGCAAAAAAAGACTTTCTGCCCACACTCGCCATCGAAGGAGCCGTAGGCACATCGGCACACAACCTGAAAGACCTGTTCAAAAACAATTCATACACCTACTCCATAGCGCCCACACTGTCATGGACACTGTTTGACGGTCTATCCCGCAAATATGCCCTGGCGACCGCACGCGAGCAGATGCAGGCGGCGATTGACAATTACAACCTTGTTGTCGCCAATGCCTTCCAGGAGACAGACAACGCATTGGCCGGCTACCACTTCGCCATAATCTATCTGGAGAATGTGGAGCGGATACTCACCGCCGACACAGAGGCTCTCAAACTCGCCATGGACCGGTACAAGAATTCCCTCAGCCCTATGCTCGACGTAGTCACCGCACAGCTCAACACACTCACCACCGAGCAGGAACAGATCGCCGCCCGCGGGCAGGCCCTCACATCGCTCATTAACCTGTATGAGGCCCTCGGGGGAGGGTTCGATCTCGATACGCTTGAAGTTAACATGTAAGCAACCATAATCCATCTCGCCAAATGAAAATATCGACACAAATCCATACGGGCGCCATATTGTCGCTGTCGGCATTGGCAATGCTGACCTCCTGTCATTCCAAAAAAGGGGACGGCAAAGAAGGGGACGCCGAAATGACGGTAAATGTAGCCACACCGCAGACCGACTCCATAGTGCTCAGCAAAACATATCCTGCATTCCTGCTCGCAGACCGCGATGCCGCTGTGGTGGCGCGCGTCACCGGATACGTCACGGCAAAACATTACGAAGATGGCGCCCTGGTCAAAGAGGGAACCCCGCTGTATACCATAGAGAGCACCACATACCGCTCGCAACTTGCCGAAGCCCAGTCAAAACTGCAATCAGCAAAAGCCAACCACGACTATTGCGAACGCCAGTACGAGGCTCTGAAAAAGGCGCTCGAAAGCGATGCTGTATCGAAAATGGATGTCATACAGGCGGAAAGCAATCTGCGCCAGAGCGAGGCCGATATACAAAGCGCCCAGGCCGCTGTGACCACCGCCAACATGATGCTCGGCTACTGCACGGTGCGCGCGCCCTTCACCGGCCGCGTATCCGCTCCCGAAGTTGTGGTAGGCGACTTTGTTGCCGGAGAAGGCGCTCCGGTGAAACTCACCACCATCTACGACGACCAGCCGATACTCACGATATTCTCCGTAGAGGACTCGAGGTATATAGCCGTATCTGAAGCTATCAAAAACCATACGATCGACTACAAGCATGTGCCGGTGCTCTTCGGAGACAGCATCCTCGGCAACTATACCGGCGAGCTCGACTATGCGTCGCCTGATGTGCAGAAAGGTACAGGCACAGTAACCCTCAGGCTGCTTGTCGACAACCCCGACGGCACACTCAAGAGCGGCATGTATGCCAACGTGGATCTACCCTACGCCGTCAAAACCGACGCGATGCTGATCAAGGAAGCCGCCATCGGCACCGACCAACTCGGGAAATATGTCTATGTGGTCAATGACTCCGACAAGGTGGTATACACCCCCGTGGAGACAGGCGATCTTTATCACGATACCCTGCGCATTGTCAACTCCGGCCTAAAGCCTACCGACCGATATGTGACACAGGCATTGCTGAAAGTGCGCGACGGCATGACCGTGAAAACCCGTCAGACTAACTGACATGCGCAAGTTCCGCACTCTGAAATCCGTTAAAAAGCCTGTCGGCAAAACTAATTTAAAGTCAGCTGCACGTTATGACACGCATTGATCCTGCTGACTGACATAAGTCATAAAAAATCGCCACAGAATGTTTTCAAGATTTTTCATAGACAGACCCATTTTCGCTACCGTTCTGGCGATATTGATGATTATCGTAGGACTGGTGACAGTAAAGACATTGCCTATCGCGCAATATCCCAATATCTCACCCCCTACGGTACGCGTGTCGGCCACATATCCAGGTGCCGACGCACGCACCGTGGCCGAGACCGTGGGTGTCCCCATCGAAGAGAGCGTCAACGGCGTGGAAGGGATGATGTATATGAGCTCCAACTCCGGTAACGACGGCTCATACAGCCTCACCATCACGTTCAACAACGATGTGGACCTTGACGACGCCACTGTCAAGGTGCAGAATCTCGTGAACCAGGCATCATCCCGCCTTCCCACCTCAGTGACACAGCAAGGGGTGAGCATCAACTCGGAGAGTACCAACATCCTGCTGTTCGTCGCACTTGAAAGCGACGACCCGGAACGCTACAACTCCCTGTTCCTCACCAACTACGCACAGCTGCACATCGTAAACCCGCTGACACGTCTGGAAGGCGTGGGAGGCGTAAGCGCTTTCGGAGCGGGAGAATACAGCATGCGTGTATGGCTGAATCCAGACCTCATGCGTGCGCGAGGCATCACCCCCGCCGACGTAATGGCAGCCATCAAGGCACAGAACATGGAGGTATCGGCCGGTTCCGTGGGAAGCCAGCCGGTGAAAAGCCAGGCCTCGTTCCAGTTCACCATCTCATCGCCGGGACGCCTTGTGACGGCCGAGCAGTTCGGCAACATCATAATCCGATCCAACGGCGACAACGGCCTGCTGCGCCTTAGCGACATCGCCCAGGTGGAACTTGGCAGTGAAAGTTACGGAAGCATATCGCGTGTTTCCGGAAAAGAGGCCGGGCTGATCGGCGTGTATCAGCGATCCGACGCGAACGCCCTCAGTGTGGCCAATGAAGTGAAAAACGAACTAAAAAACCTCGAGCCTTATTTCCCGCCGGGTGTACACTACCGGGTGCTGATGAACACCACCGACTTCGTGTCGGCATCAATTGACGAGGTGCTCGTCACTTTCGTAGAGACCACCCTCATCGTAATGATCGTGATACTCTTCTTCCTGCAGAGCTGGCGGGCCGTGATTATCCCCATGATCACCATTCCGGTGTCGCTGATAGCCACATTCGCCGTGATGAAACTGCTCGGCTTCACCCTCAACACACTCACCCTCTTCGGCCTCGTGCTTGCCATAGCCATTGTGGTGGACGATGCCATAGTGGTGGTGGAGGACTGCGCGCGCATAATTGACGAGGGGAAAATGACGCCGCGCCAGGCCGCCGAGAAAGCGATGGTGGAACTTCAGGGGCCTGTCGTGGGTGAGGTCCTGGTGCTTCTGTCGGTATTCATACCTACCGCATTCATCTCAGGCATCACGGGCGAACTTTACAAGCAGTTCGCGCTGACCATAGCCGTATCCACGGCATTCTCCGGATTCAACGCCCTCACCTTCACTCCGGCCATGTGCGCCCTGTTCCTGAGAAAAAGCAAACCGTCGAATTTCTTCCTCTACAAATGGTTCAACAAAGGGTGGGGCGCCACTCTGGCTCTCTATACCAAAGGGATCGGGAAATGCCTTAAGCACCCCCTCGTGGCCATTGGATGCTATCTTCTCCTGTGCGCCGTAGCGCTGTGGGGATTCATGCGCTGGCCTACCACCTACGTTCCTGAGGAAGATATGGGATACTTCATGACCTCCGTGCAGCTCCCTGCCGGCGCATCGCTTGACCGCACTGACAAAATGGTGTCACAGGTTGCCGACATAATCAAGGGGATGCCCGAAGTGCAGGACGTGCTTGAGATCACCGGCTTCTCTTTCATGGCCGGCGGCTCGGGGAGCAACCTCGGATCGATGTTCGTGGTGCTCAAGCCCTGGAACGAGCGAAAAGGCAAATCGCAGAGCGTGGAGGCGGTGATGGAACGTGTGAACGAAAAATGCGCCGCATTGCAGGAAGGTATTGTGTTCGCGATAAATCCTCCCGCCATACCGGGTCTCGGCATGACTTCCGGACTTCAGATGCAGCTGCTCGACATCAATTCCCAGAACTCGGGCGACATGACGGATGCTATCGAAGCCATACGCGAGGCCGCAGACAAGAACCCGGCCATAGCATCGGTACAGTCGCTTTACGAAGGCAATGTGCCGCAATACCGCGTGGTGATGGACCGCGACAAGATAGAGCTTATGGGGATCAGCCTCGATGCCGTATACTCAGCCCTGTCATCCTTCGTGGGCGGATCGTATGTGAACGATTTCGTGGAGTTCAACCAGGTCTACCAGGTAAATGTCGCCGCCGAAGGATGGGCGAGAAACCATGCCGACGACATACTTCACCTCTCCGTGCGCAACAACGACGGCGACATGGTGCCTTTCGCTTCATTTGCCCGGGTGGAGCCGGTGATGGGGTCATCGTCCATAAGCCGATACAACATGTACCAGACCGCATCGCTTACAGCCACACCTGCAAAAGGGGTAAGCTCCTCAGAGGCGATTGCGGCGATGGAGAATATCGTAAAAGATGTATCAGGCAACAACTACGGCTATGCATGGACTGGAGAAGCCTACCAGGAGACACAGTCCGGCACCACCATCAGTGTGGTACTCATCTTCGCCATCATCATGACGATTCTGGTACTCGCCGCGCAATATGAAAGCTGGACAGACCCGCTTGCCGTGGTGATAGCCATGCCGACCGCCATACTCGGCACCATCATAGGGTGTTTCTTCCTGAACCAGAGCATCAGCATCTACACCCAGATCGGCATTATCCTGCTGCTCGGCCTCGCGGCCAAAAACGCCATCCTTATCGTGGAATACGCCATCGACTACCGTAAAAGCGGCATGCCTGTACGAGAGGCTGCCCGTCAGGGAGGCATAGTGCGTTTCCGCCCGATCATGATGACCGCCATGGCCTTTGTATTCGGCGTGATGCCGATGCTGTTCGCCACCGGCGCAGGCGCGGAAAGCCGCATAAGCCTCGGCACTGCCGTTGTGTTCGGCATGGCTGTCAATGCCATAGTCGGCTGTCTCTTCGTCCCCAACTTCTGGGAACTGTTCCAGAACTTCCAGGAGCGCTATCTGAGCCGCATCTTCTCAGGTTCCGACCAGAGCACCGCCTCTACCCCCACTGACACCGGCAGCACACCGCCGGCAGCCAAATAACCCCGCTCCACATATCAAAAAAACTACAGACGCGCCATGAGATCCTGTACCGGATTTCATGGTGCTCTTTTGCAAATGGGGGGCGCCAATCCCTGTCATATGACCGATTCTCCATATTTTTTGGTATTTTTGCAGTCTGAAAACTGTAGCAAGAACGAAAGACCGATGTACTATATAAAAAAGAGAATGGAGATAGCAGGCTGTCACAGCCTGCGGTTGTCATACGAAAGCAAATGCAGCCGGCTTCACGGACACAACTGGGTTGTGACTGTATACTGCCGCGCCACGGAACTGAACGGCGACGGTATGGTAGCCGACTTCACCCGCATAAAAGAACATGTGCACGGCCGTCTGGACCACGGCAACTTCAACGAACTCTTTCCGTTCAATCCCACTGCCGAAAACATCGCGCGGTGGATATGCGGCGAAATAGAGGGGTGCTTCATGGTGTCTGTACAGGAATCGGAAGGCAATTCCGTGCTCTACGTATCTGACGATGCCACCGCGGCCGACATTGCCGCCGGCTCGGCCATCTGATTTTATGCGCATGATCATATGAAAGTAAACGAGATCTTCTATTCACTGCAGGGGGAAGGATACCGCACGGGATCTCCGTCTGTTTTCGTGCGCCTCTCCGGATGCAACCTGAAATGCAGTTTCTGCGATACCCGTCATGAGGCATTCACCGAAATGACCGAGGAGGAGATCGTCTCCAAGACACTCCGCTACCCTGCCCCCTTTGTGGTGATCACCGGCGGGGAACCTACATTGCAGCTTACACCCTCATTCCTGAAAAAACTCAGGGAAGCAGGTAAGAAGATACAGATAGAGACGAACGGCTCCATAGACCTGCCAGACGAGGCATTACGCCTCATCGACCACATCACATGCTCACCCAAAAGCTCTCCGGTGAAGCTCAGACGCATCGACGAGCTTAAAGTGGTCTTCGAGGCTGAGGTGCTCCCTCTGCCGAAGAATGTGGAGGAACAGCTGAAGCGTTATGAATGTCTGGCAGCACGCCACAATGCGGTATGCTCGCTGCAGCCTTGCGATGTGGGCGATCCGGTCCGTAACCGTGCCATCACCGAAGCCGCCATAACCTACATACTGGAACATCCCGTGTGGCGCCTGTCGCTTCAGACGCATAAGATACTCGATGTAAGATAATCCATATCCCTGACGGATAAAACACAACGTTCCCGGGACAGTCACCGTCGCATGACAGGCGCCGTTCCGGGAACGTTTTATATTCTTTTATAGCTTACTGTTTCTTCACACGGCCGTGAAGCCCGTGGAAGAGTGTGCCCACGAGCAATGCGCCGCCTGCGATGTTTCCCAGCGTGACCGGTATGAGGTTATTGAACAGAGCGGCCATATCCACATCGGCCCCCTCCAGCATTCCTGCCGGGATGAAAAACATATTTGCGATGCTGTGCTCATAGCCGAGCATCACGAACGCTCCTACCGGAATCCAGCATGCGAGCATCTTGGCCGGGAGGTTATCTACCATCAGACAGAGCCATACGGCGAGACACACACACCAGTTTGCTGCGATTCCCTTTACAAAAGACACGCTCCAGGGGAGGGCGGCTTTCGCCTGTGCGATGTTGATCACTGCCGTATGGTATGGTTCGGAAGCCGTCAGACCGCTCATATACACGAACAGGTATGTGAATATCAAAGCTCCCACGAAATTAAACACCCACACAAGGGTCCAGTGGCGCACCACGGTGAAAAATCCGAACCGGCGCCGGTAGCATCCCGGCATAAGCACGGCATTGTTTCCTGTGAAGAGTTCTCCCCCGAAAAGCACTATCAGAAACAGACCTATGGGGAACATCAGGCCGCTCAGAAGTTTCTGGATGCCCGGATTTTCAGCTGCCAGTCCCGGCATGCCGAAACCGATGAAAACCGAAAGAATGCCGCCGAGCGCGATAAACGCTCCCGCCATTACAGATAACACGGCCAGACGGCCTACGGCAAGCGACGTCTTGTCGCAGCCTATTTTCTCTACAAGCGTGATAAGCTGTGGATGTGATATCAGAGCCATATTTCAACTAACTGTTTTACCCCTCTCCGGCATACTGTCTCAGTTCAGTTGCGGCTCGGCGCAAGGGAGGGGTTTAGCTTTTTTTTGTGTATATACCTGCACGGGTAGTTCCCCCTTGAGGGCGCCGAGGGCATTTAGGGCAAGTGCCTCAAGCTCGTCCTCTCCGGGATATACATGCACAGGAGCCATGTAGGAGATACGCTCTTTCAGGCGTGAGATCACATAATCGGAATATGCGATACCTCCCGTGATGAGTATGGCGTCCACCTTCCCGTAGAACACCGGGCCGAGTGAAGCTATATGCTTCGCGATCTGATATATCATGGCGTCAAGGACAAGGCGCGCATAATCGTCGCCATTCTCTATGCGCTCAAGTATTTCGGGAATGTGGGTGGTGCCGAGATGCGCTGCCAGACCGGCTTTCCCGCTGATGCGTTTTTTGAGTTCGTCCTTGCTGTACCGTCCTGAGAAACAGAGGTCGATAAGCGATCCCGACGGAAGTGAACCGGCACGCTCGGGAGAGAAAGGTCCCTCGCCGTCGAAAGCGTTGTTCACATCAATGGCCTTGCCGTCCTTGTGTGCGCCGATCGAGATGCCGCCGCCGAGATGGCAAATGATAAGATTGAAATCCTCATATCTGAGACGTTCCCCGCGGAGAGCGCTCTGCTCGGCCGCAAAACGGCGCCCGATGGCACGCTGGTTCAGGGCATGCCATGTGGTGGTGCGGGGCATAAGGGGGGATCCCGTCACACGGGCTATCTCATCAAGCTCGTCAACCACACCCGGATCGGCGATAAAAGCTTTGCACCCGAGCTCGTCGGCGAGATCGCGTGCTATCAGGCAGCCGAGATTGCAGGCATGGCTGCGGCGCACTTTGCGTATATCCGCTATCATGGCGTCGTTTACCTCGTAAACTCCACCCGGTATCGGCCTGAGAAGACCTCCGCGGCCTACCACCGCGTCAAACTCAAACGGGATACCGTTGTCGGCCAACGCTTTAAGAATAAGGTTCTTGCGAAAATCAAACTGATCAATCACTTTCGGGAATGGCTCCAGATCCTCAACACTATGTCTGAGACTTAGTGTAAGCACTGGTGTAGTGTCCTCGAACACTGCCATCTTTGTTGAAGTAGAACCGGGATTTATTGCAAGTATCTTCATTATTATACGCTTTTATCTGTCTTCTGTCTGGTTATGGTAAAAGAGTTGTGTGGCAATATCCTTGCCGTAGTCGCAATATCGGCTCAGAGCGCGCTGAGACACGCCAGAGCCATGCTCGACAGTTTTGAAAGTGTGGTGTCGCTCCGGCTTGTAAGGATCACCGGACATATGGCTCCCTGGAGCATCCCCGCGATATCGGCTCCGCCGAACAGGGTTATGGTCTTGTAGAACGTATTGCCTGATTCTATATTCGGGAACATGAGCAGATCCGCATCACCGCACACCGACGAAGCGATACCTTTTACTTCGGCGCTGTGCCTGTCACAGGCGGTCTTCACATCCATAGGCCCTCCCATCTCTACAGGACCGAACTCCCCTTCCGCGGCCATCTTCTCAAGAGCCACATAATCCACCGAGTTGGGGAACTTCTCGTTTACTTTCTCAGTAAAATGTATCAACGCCACTTTGGGGCATGCGATGCCGAATTTGCGGCATGTAGCCACATTATATTTAAGCATTTCAACCCGCTGCTGGAGCGTGGGGTAAGGTATTACGGCCACATCTCCGAAAAATATCAGCTTGTGATATCCGGGCAGTTGCGCCACCGACAGATGGGTGAGCACATTGCCTTTTGGCAGCAGTGCGTGCTCTTTATTGAGGATCGCCCGCAGGAAATTATCCGTGTTGATCAATCCCTTCATGAGTATGTCGGCCTCTCCGGCGCGCACGGCCTCCACAGCTTTGGCAGCCGCGTCGTCAGGCGATGCCGCCTCACGCGTCATCACCCTTTCTCCGCCGTGGCAGGAAATATCTTCAGGCAATGTGGCAAGAGCGTCAGAAGTGCTTACCAGCAGGAAATCCGCAAGCCCTTTTTTCAGAGCTTCCGCTATCGCGGAGCGGGTACATGCATCATCTGGACACACAACCGCAATACGCTTGCGGCAATCCATACTTCCCAGATGATCATAAATCCGGGCAAAGGTTCTGATCTCTTCCATGGCCATAATAATATGTTTTTGCAAATATCCGAAATATTTTTGAAAATGCACAATTTTACGAACAAAAAATCTGCTTAAAAATTCAATTTATTCCACTTTCATTTTAACATTTAAGCGCCATTCAACCTCCCTGTACTTACAAAATCATGCCAACAGAAGATTTTAGCAAAACTTATTTAGCATCATTTCGCACATTCATTGCACAAACTCATCGATTTTGTGCAATTTCGGTCAATATGAACATACAGGGGAGACATCAAACGACATAACCCAACATAGTGGAAGGAACCAACCGCTGGCTCCTTCCACAGGGAATATTAAATCAGATGAAGAGAATTATATTCCGGATAAAATCCGTGCTACCCCAAATAATGAAAAATATGTCCAATCGTTCAAAAATGTAAAAAAAATCTGTCAGTCCAACCAATATATTTGCTTTTAAAACCGGAATACCGGCGGGGTAGCATAAGTTATTCACTTTGTATGTTGCAAAGATATAAAAGGCAAATCGTATCTGCAAACATTTTGCAAACAAATTTAATAAAATTTTAGCAAAATGTCTTTACAAGCCCCAGAAAGCCGATTTTCAAAAATCCAAATGGGCATTTTTACTTACACACACCTTTTCAGAGCGGTTTTCAGGGGCTAATTCCGGCATGAAAAACCCCGGAAAGCGATTACAAAATTATTTGCAGATATTACTTTTAATGATTAATTTTACTGCCGCCACAGATAACATAATCCCATTCCAGGGGCATGCATTAACAAAACTAAACCTATTTAATTTTTTTAGATATGAGCAATAATCTGAATGACAATCCCGGCACTTTCGAGGAGGAACGTGAACGCCCCTTCAAAGGGCTGTGCATATCGGGATTCGCAATGCTGTTTTTCACTTTCATTCTTGTACCGGCAATCGCCTTCGCAGTGTTGTATTCCTGGCATGAAACAAATCCTGCACTTGCATTTCCGATAGCGGGAGTGCTTTTTATAATATTCATACTGGGATGTATCGGATATTTTACACAGGAGCCCAACGAGGCGCGTGTGATGATATTCTTCGGCAAATATGTGGGGACAGTGCGCAAGACAGGATATTACTGGGGGAACCCGTTCATTACACGCAAAAAATTGTCGCTGCGCATACGCAACATGGATATCGACCCGATAAAAGTCAACGACAAGGTCGGCAATCCGGTGCTTATAGGCATGGTGCTCGTATGGAAGATCAAAGACACCTACCGCGCTGTGTTCGATATTGATTCTCAGTCGCTCGGCCTCAACGGATCAGGCATAAACAATGCCGCCCTGGAAAAATTCGTGCGCATACAGAGCGATGCCGCCCTGCGTGAAGTCACCGGGCGCTATGCATATGACCAGACCGGAGGGGACGACAATGAACTCACCCTGCGCGACGGAGGGGACGAGATCAACGAACTCCTTGAAAAGACCATCAACGAGCGTCTCGCCATTGCCGGCATGGAGGTTGTGGAGGCGCGCCTCAACTATCTTGCCTATGCCCCGGAGATTGCGGCCGTGATGCTGCGCCGCCAACAGGCATCGGCCATAATCTCGGCCCGCGAGAAGATTGTGGAAGGAGCCGTGAGCATGGTGAAGATGGCCATAGACCGCATAGAAAAGGATCAGGTAGCCAAATTCGACGATACCCGCAAGGCACAGCTTGTAGGCAATCTGCTTGTGGTACTCTGCAGCGACGAACCCGCACAGCCTGTACTCAACGCTGACGCCTGAAACCAAAAGATACAAATTGAGGGGTGTGTCAAAATTCGCAAATTTTGACACACCGCTTTGTTTCTATCCGGATGGGGAGGGTGCTGTCAGAATGGTTCCGGATGGCAGGAGCCTGAGAGGCCGGTATGCCACACCCTCGTTCCGCTTTTCTATCAAACCCCAGCAGGGAGGATGATACATCTAGTAAAAATGTCTTATTATCTGTAATATTGTCGCAGGGTGATGTTTTTTTCTATCTTTGGGAACTGCCGAAGTTTGCTTTGCACGAGTTTATTCGTATTTTTGTGGAAGAAAACAGATCTGCGATAAACCTATTTACCTCGAATTGATTTTCTTGCAAAATAAATTTTTACGTAATATCATAATAATTCACTTCTATATCATGAAGCATATGCTACTTCTGGGTCTCTTGACTTGTGCGTCTGTGGCGGCCCACGGCAATCCGCCAGCAAGAGTCTCAACCACCACACAGAACATTGTAGAGCTTTCAATAAGCGGCTCCGCCGTTGACGAAGAGGGTACAGAACCTGTAGAGCTGCACCTGAAACTCGCGAAAAACGGCAACTCCCGCGCCAGGGAGATATATCTGGCCGATCCGACCATATATACCGAAAACGGCAAATTCTACATGGCCGGCACCCGCAGCTACGGCCCCAACGGATTCACACTCCTTGAAAGTTCCGACCTCCAGCACTGGGGATATGCCCGCAAAGACTCCATGATAGTCACACAAGGCAACAGCGTGTATGGCACCTGGGGCTTCTGGGCACCGCAGATTTTCAAGGACGGCGACAAATACCTGTTTGCCTATACGGCCGAGGAGCAGACCTGCGTGGCCAAATCAGACGAACTGACCGGCACCTATACCCAGAGCACGGTAGGAGCTGTAGACAAGTCTGCCAAAAATATCGACCCCTTCATCTTCCGCGACGATGACGGCAAATATTACTTCTACCATGTGCGTTTCAACGGCGGCAACATCCTCCATGTGGCCGAGTTCGATCCCGAGACCTGCAAGTTCATAGGTAATGCCAAAGAATGTTTCCGCAATACCGAAGGATGGGAGGCCACCAACGCATATCCGAGCGCACCCATCATGGAGGGCCCGACGGTAATGAAGATCGACGGTCTTTACTACATGTTCTATTCGGCCAACCACTATCTGAGCACCGACTATGCGGTAGGCTACGCCACAGCACCCTCTCCTATGGGGCCCTGGACAAAGAATCCCAACAGCCCCATCATACACCGCAACATAGTAGGCGAAATGGGATCGGGCCATGGCGATGTATTCTTTGACAACGAGGGCAACATGAGGTATGTATATCACGTACACCACGACGAGACCAAAGCCAATCCGCGCCGCACCCGCATCATCACCCTCAATATCGACAAATCGAACGGACAGCCCTATACCATCACGGCCGATCCGTCGTCGATCATCAAACCGACCATGCACCCCATAGACGGCAATTTCTCGGGTTATGTGCGCCTCAAACCGGGCACATACAGCTTCACGGGCGTGACAGAGAAAGGTGAAAAGATTGCATTCGGCGAGGCAGAGGGCACACTGGTACCCGACGGAGAGCCGTTTACCGAAACAGAGAGCCGCCTGGTGCGCATCGACGCCGATACCCGCAGGGGCACCGTCACCATCACTCCAGTCACCTCTATGGAAGTGAA
>CADFRV010000003.1 GCA_902836725.1 Muribaculaceae bacterium | reverse complement strand
CAAATTCTTTTCGAAGAAAAAGTTTAAATGACTTCTATAAAATATTTTAGAAAACATGATATCGAATGAAATACCTGTGCTGCTCCTCACGGGATACCTCGGGAGCGGCAAGACCACGCTTCTGAACCGCATACTCACCAACCGCCGCGGCATACGTTTCGCCGTTATCGTGAATGATATCGGTGAGGTGAATATCGACGCCACCCTTATACAGAAGGGGGGCATCGTAGGCTCTGACGAAAAATCGGGCGACCTGGTGGCGCTGCAGAACGGATGCATATGCTGCACTTTGCAGACCGACCTCATCAATCAGCTCATAGAGCTGGCCTCGGCAGGGCGCTTCGACTATATCGTGGTAGAGGCAAGCGGCATATGCGATCCCGCGCCGATAGCGCAGACCATATCCTCTATCCGTGCCATGCTCCCGGAGGATTACGCCGGGGATGTGCCGGTGCTTGACTGTGTGGTTACCGTTGTGGATGCATTGCGCATGCAGAGCGAGTTTGCCTGCGGCGACAGACTGGTGCAGCGCAAGCCCGCTGAGGACGACATAGAAAGCCTGGTGATACAGCAGATAGAGTTCTGCAACGTAGTGCTGCTGAACAAGATTTCGGAAGTGACTCCCGAAGAGGGTGCCCGTGTGCGCGCGATCATACGCGCGCTTCAGCCCAAGGCCCGCATCATAGAGTGCGATTACGCCGACGTGGATCTCGACTGTATAATCGGTACCGGACTGTTTGATTTCGAGGATGTGGCCACCTCTGCCACCTGGATCCGTGAGATCGAGCACCGCGATCACGATCACGAGGAGGAGGAAGATGAACACCACCATCATGAGCATGAACACCACGGCCATGACCATGAGGAGGAATGCCATGGCCATCACCACCATCACGAGGAGGGATGCCCCGGAGGGGAGCACTGCACATGCGGCCATCATCACCATCACCATGGCGGTCATGCCGAGGAATACGGCATAGAGACAATGGTCTATTTCCGCCGGGCTCCCTTCGATCTCAATAAGTTCGACCGGTTCGTGGCCACACAGTGGCCTTCCAACATCATACGTGCCAAAGGGATCCTCTATTTCTCCCACAACCGCGACATGTGTTACCTCTTCGAGCAGGCCGGAGTCCAGAAAAATCTCTCCGAGTCGGGTCTCTGGTACGCTACCGCCCCTGCCGCGGAACTTGAGCGCCTCATGGCTTCCGATCCTACCCTCCGCATGGACTGGGACGATACCTACGGCGACCGCATGGTGAAACTCGTGTTCATCGGCCAGCACCTTGACCGCGAGGCCCTCGCCGCCTCCCTCGATGCCTGCCTCTCCCCATTCTGATGTTTCACCGAATATTTTCCGTATATTTGTTCTTCCTAAAACACTCTAATAAATGAAACGATGAGAAAGCTGCTTGTTGCACTGATCGCCTTTGTGTGTGGTTTCGGAGCCTATGGCGCCGCGCCGCAGATGATGTATGGCGATACCACCCGTATCGGACTGCCGCACTGCAAGGACCCGCATGTAGTGAATTTCAAGGGACGTTATCTGATGTATTATTCCCTACCCCCGTACCGCAACAATCCCCAGTCAGGGTGGAATATCGGCATTGCCGAAAGCCATAATCTTGTAGACTGGGTGAAGGTTGGGGAGATAACTCCAGCCCCGGGTGCCGAATACGAGAAGAAAGGACTGTGCGCACCCGGAGCACTGGTGCGCGACGGTGTGGTGCATCTCTTTTACCAGACCTATGGCAACAGGGAGAAGGATGCGATATGCCATGCCACTTCCACGGATGGCATACACTTCACCCGCGATGCCTCGAACCCTATATTCCACCCTACAGGCGACTGGAACTGCGGACGTGCCATCGACGCCGAGGTTGCGGAGTTCAAGGGGAAGTATTACCTCTATTTCGCCACCCGTGACAAGGAATTCCGCAAGCAGATACAGGGTGTGGCAGTGGCGCCGGGAAATACCGACTTCAGCCGCGACGACTGGACGCTGGCCATCGACGCCCCCATTCTCGTGCCTGAACTGCCATGGGAAGGGGAGTGTATAGAGGGAGCCTCCATTGCACGCCGCGGAGACCGTATGTTCATGTTCTATGCGGGAGCCTACAACAACGCGCCGCAGCAGATCGGGGTGGCCGAAAGTGCCGACGGGGTGCACTGGACCCGCATGTCCGACACACCTTTCATGCCCAACGGCAAGCCGGGGGAATGGAACTCAAGCGAATCGGGGCATCCGCATCTCTTCACCGACAACGACGGATCCACATATCTCTTTTTCCAGGGAAACAACGACAACGGACGCACATGGTATATCACCAATGTGAAAGTGCTCTGGGACAAAGAGGGGAAACCTTACTGGGAAAAATGATCCCGCAGACAATCTGATTCTGCCATGTTCGAGAAGATAGACCTGTTCCTCAGAGACAATGTAGCGGACTCCGACAGCGTGGTGATGCTGATACTCCTCATAGGCATCGCGCTTGTGTCGGTGGGCGCGTATTATGCTGCGAAAGGCGCCCTGTGGATCATAGAGCGCGGAGTGAAGCGCAGTCCCACGGAATGGGACGATGACATAGTGAATCCCCGCTTCACACGTGCCGTGAGCCAGCTTGCCCCGGCGCTCATGGTGAGTTGGCTGCTTCCGAAATTTTTCGGGAGCAATCCCGATCAGGTTCATTGGCTGGATGTGCTCACATCGTTCTACATCCTTTGGGCTATAGTGCGCATAATGATGATCTTCATCGATAACCTCTACGCGGGGCTAGCACGCCGCGACAATACGCGCCCTTATGCCATAAAGGGTGTGTTCCAGATGTTCAAGCTGATCTTCGTGGGAATCGGCGTGATAATCGGTATCAGCGAGCTTATCGGGAAGACACCGCTTGCCATTCTCGGGGCATTGGGAGCCGCCGCCACGGTGCTCATGCTGGTGTTCAAGGACACCATACTGGGTCTGGTGGCGAGTGTGCAGCTCACCGCCAACAAGATGGTGCAGCCCGGCGACTGGATAAAGTGTCCGGGACATAACGCCAACGGCGTGGTGGAGGATGTGTCACTCACTACGGTGAAAGTGCGCAACTTCGACAACACCGTCACCACCGTGCCCCCCTACAGCCTTGTGTCAGAGTCGTTCCAGAACTATCAGGCGATGGTCAACTCGGCCGGGAGGCGCGTGAGCCGTGCGTTTTATATCGATGCCAACACAGTTCATTTCTGCACTCGGGAGGAGATTGCCTCGCTGCAATCCGACGGCTTTGTAAAGGAGGATGATCTGAGAGAGGATTCAAGGCCGGTGAACCTCAAGCTGTTTCGACTTTACATGGAGCGGTTCCTGCGCGAAGATCCGCGTGTCAACACCGATCTCACCCTCATGGTGCGTCAACTTGACCCGACTCCGTCGGGGCTTCCCGTGGAGCTTTATTTCTTCACCCGCACCACGGAATGGGTGAAGTTCGAGCACATCCAGAGCGATATTTTCAATCACCTCTACGCCACCATAGGGCGTTTCGGGTTGAAAGTTTTCCAGGCGCCGGCAGGTACCGATCTGCTTGCCATCGGGGGCGCCGGCGTCCGCGACTGAACACCGGGCGCTTCCCAGGGGTTACTTTAGAAAAGGGAATGACTTTGCATGTTCAAGGATCTTAAGGCCATCAAAGGCAAATACTACATACAGCGTCTCATCGACGAAGGGGAGCATGAGCATCAGGATTTCAAATTTCAGATTTCCGATGTGCACAAGATCGCCCATTCCATATCTGCATTCGCCAACAACGATGGCGGGAGGCTTCTTGTCGGAGTGAAGGACAACGGCACCATTGCCGGCCTGCGCTCCGAGGAGGACCTGTACATGCTTGAGTCCGCCGCCCAGATCTATTGCCGTCCGGCCGTGACACTCGAGATGACCACTTTCCTGTGTGAGGGGGGCGCTGTTGTGCTGCGTGCCGTCATACCTCGTGCTCAGGAGCGCCCTGTGCGTTGCCGCGAGGCATCAGGTCAGTGGCAGGCATATTACCGTGTAGCCGACGAGAACATCGTGGCGCATCCCCTTATGGTGCGTGCGTGGGAGCGTGTCGCCTCAGGGGCAGACGGTGAACTCCTGTCGCTTTCCGGCCCGGAGAGCGATATGTTGCGCCACCTCTCTTCCGTGTCAGGTGCCACTCCCGAGGAGCTGATGCGGGTGGTGCGTCTCTCGCTGCGCTCTACCGAGGAACTTATCGTGCGGCTTGCAGCCATGGGACTGGTTACTTTCCGCCATACTTCTGCCGGATTCGTTGTGGCTCCGCAGGAGAGCTGACCGGGTTTGCACTAACATTATTTAACACTTTATCTGCGATTTTGACTGGTTTTAACCCTATCTTTGCAAAAATATTTAAAACACATAGGCGGTTAACACATATATAATTCAATCCGCCGACACACAATCATTACCATTTCTTATTATGAAAATTGTCAAGTATTTAGTAAACGGGGTCACAGCTGTCGCTTTGGCATGCTCTTTTGCGGCCTGTGGTGACGACGACGAGGATCCCGACGGTGGAGAAGGGGGCAACGGAGATGATCCCGGATGGGTTGAGCCGACACCCGGCACAGACCCGGTGCTTACCGATGAGGAGGCCAAGGAGTATCTCGAGCAGACCGCCAACATCGTTATGGATAAATTCAACCCCGTTGATCAGCAGCCGCTTGTGGAGCTTGCAGGCGATTTCTGCAAGGATTACGCAGGTTATGGTCTCGAAGGTTTCGACGATGATGACGACGAGGAAGAATATTATCCCTCCCAGGCCAGGAAGGGGCATGACAGCCGCGGACTGGTATCTTTCTTCCGCCATATACGCCAGGCCATGGCATCCGGCGACTACATGTCGGTTTCACGTGCGGCCGCCGATGTGATCCGTTTCAGCGATTTTACCGGCATTTACGAGCCTGATGCCGAGAGCGAGATGTTCCGTCTCAAAGGTGTGTCTTCCGATCTGGTTGTGAATTTCCGCCATGCAGGCAATCCCTGCCAGATGATCGTGTCTCCCGTAGGCAACGGTACATGGAGCATGGATCTGAGCCAGCTCACAGAGGGGGAGTTCGCGGCAGCAGAGGTGCCAGACAATATCCGTTTCTCTCTTACGGAAGCCGGCCGCGATCTTATCAGCGGTTCGGTGGAAAGCCGATGGAACGCCACTTCGCTTAAGGTTGTGGCTGATGTCACGATAACCAATATCCGTGTCACAGCCAACGTGAACGGCACAGGAAGCGTGATCACCAGTCAGGAGGCCCTTTATGTGGACGGAAACCTGCTGCAGACTTCCGAAGCTAAGGTAAACGGCACCGGTATGGTCGATCCACAGCGTATCGCATCGCTTTTCGATGTGGAGACATACCGCTACGAGTATGCTCCCGGCATGTTCTACGAGGAGAGTTACTATGAATTCAACGAAAACCGTGCTGCTGACATGTTCAGAAGCGGAGAGGCAAATACCGTTCTTCTGGGACGTATGAAAGTGGCTACCACCATCGCCGACAGCAAGAAACTCACCGGCATCGAGACATATTTCGACAGCTACGACTATGACGGGGATGAGAACAAGGCCAAAAAGGATTGCCAGTTTGCATGTGACAGCCTTAACACAGGCGCTCCCGTACACCTGTACCTCGCAGGCGCCTCCACTGCTACGGCACAGCTCAAGTGGCAGCCCCGTTTCAAGGACTACGGTTATTATAACGACTGGTATTGGGAACCGGAAGCCATCATCCGGTTCGCCGACGGCTCCAGCTACAGTGTCGAGGACTATGCCACCAATGGATTTGCCTCTCTGCAGACCCGTTTCAGCAGCCTGACAGGAGCTTATATAGGTCTCTGGAACGCCGCTTTCAAATAAATTGACGACACACAGCCGTCATATAACCATATTCGTGACCATTCTTGCGGCTTCGTTGCCGGGGAGTGGTCACGTTTTCGCACATCCGGCATCCTCAGTCGCACAGGCGCCGGATACAGTGTCGCTCGGTGAGGTGAAAGTGAACGGTGCGGCCATAGGCCGTCCGCGTATCTCCTCCGAGGCTTCCGTGTCTTTCTCCGCCGACGCTCTCGGGGCGGTGCCGCGTGCTTTCGGGGAGGCCGATCCGCTCCGTTTCCTTTACCGGCTGCCGGGCGTCACCTCTACGAGCGACTACTCTTCAGGTGCGTCGGTCGACGGTATGGGATATTCACAGAATCTTTACCGCCTCAACGGCATTCCCGTTCATTTCCCCTTCCATTTCGGCGGCATCTTCTCTGTGTTCTCCCCGTCGCTTTACCGTTCGGCACGGCTTTACAAGAGCATCAAACCGGCCGGCGAGAGCGGTGTGCTTGGTGGAGTGGTGGCCATTTCCTCCCTTTCCGAGCCGGCCGACACACTTTCCGGCGAGGTAAATGCCGGCATGATAGCCTCTTCGGCCTCTGTTTCGGTGCCTGTGTCGCCCCGCTTCTCTCTGGGGGCTTCGGGCCGCGTAAGCTATATCGACGCCCTTTATGCCCCGTTGTTGCGGTCAGGGGACACACAGGCTTCATATAATCTCGCCGACTGCGATCTCACAGGATGCCTCAGGCTGTCGGAGCAGGATATGCTGCGTGCCACATTCCATTATAATGCCGACAATGTTGAGTACACCGATCTGAGCTATTCGCTCACTACCGCCCTGAAATGGCACAATCTGGTTGCGGGCGCCGAGTGGAGCCGGTCGACAGACACGTTTGAGGCTGTCAACCGGCTGTATTATACCCGTTTCCACAATATTCTCAGGCTCAATATGGAGCAGATCTCCCTGCGTGCGCCTACCGGGATAGACGAGGGTGGGGCGTGCGGTGATTTCAGTTTCCTCTCCCTCCCCCGCGGATGGCATCTCGACGCCGGATACTCCGTGCGGCTTTACAGCATAGTGCCGCAGTGGGTGACACTCGACGGGATAGGGCAGCAGACCGTGCCGACACACCGGCGCTCGCGCTCGCTCGAAGGAGCGGCAAGCGGTGCGCTGACGCGCGATCTTCCGCACCGGTGGCGGCTGACCGCCGCGTTGGCCATGAACCTGTTTTCAAGCGTGGACGGATATTTCCGTGTTCATCCCGATCCGCGCCTTTCCCTCACCCGCATGTGGAGCTGCGGATCACTTACCCTCCATGCGGGGCGCTATCACCAGTATCTGCACCAGGTAGGTTTTTCCGAGATAGGGATGTCCTCCAATTTCAAGATAGCCTCGTCAGCCGGGATCCCTCCCCAGGAGAGTTTCACTTTCGCCATAGCCGGCGCGGTGCGGCCATACCGCTTCCTGTCCCTGAACTGCGATCTCTATTACAAGACCGTCAGGAATCAGCCGGAATATCTCGGCGCCGTACTCGACATACTAAATGCCGGCTACCGTGCGGAAGACTACATTCTCTCCACCCGGGGGCACAATGCGGGAGGAAGCCTTTCGGCAAGATTTGATGCGGGCGATGTCACCGCCATGGCCTCCTACTCTTACTGCTTGACCCGTCGCCGCATGGCCGGGGAACCGGGCACATTCAGCGCCTCGAACGAACTGCGGCATTCCGCCACGGCATGGGCAGCGTGGCAGATCTCGCCGCGGTGGAGCGTGAGCGCCACTTTCACCCTTGCCTCCGGGCGCCCCTATACACCTGTGACGGCGATCTATTTCATCGGGGAGAAGCTGATGATGGAGTATGGTCCGCGGAATTCCGCGCGTCTGCCGATGTATCACCGTCTTGATCTCGGCGCCACCTACCGTTTTTCCACCGGAGGGCGCTTCCCGCTGCGGCATGAGGTGAATCTCTCGGTGATAAACGCCTACGGGAGAGCCAATGTGGAGATGAGTACTTTTACCGTCAATACGCTGACCGGAATGTACTCCCGTCGTGACATCAGTTCGCTGTACCGTTTTCTCCCCTCGCTGAGTTACACGATAAAATTTTGACCTCCATATGAGACAGATGATGCAGAACCATACCGGAATATCGCGGCGCAGCCGTTCCAGAGCGGGATTTCATATGGGAATCCTTTGCGGGCTTATGTCGGCAGCTGTCTTTCTGTGCGGCTGTGGCGATGACACGCCACCACCGGCCGCGCCCCGTCTGGTCGTGGAGGGGCATATCGACAGCGACGGTTACCCGGATGTGCTGCTCAATATGTCGATGGTGCCCTCCGACAGCGAGGGGTCTGTATCGGAGAGCATAATACGCTGGGGGGTGGTGACACTCAGCGACGGCGAGCGGGAGGTGATACTTACCGGCGGCCCTGACAATTCCTATTTCCCTCCCTATCACTATTATACTTTTGATATGAAGGGTGAGCCGGGACGCACATACACTCTGCGTGCCCGGTACAAGGATCTTTCAGTCACTTCCACTGTGGTGATGCCCTCTCCCACGGTCATTGACAGGCTGTGTGTGACTCCGGTGGCCGGCAACGACACACTGCGCCATCTGACGGTGAAGTTCAGGGCGCCCGATGACTGTCCCGCATATTACCATCTGACAGCGCGCGTACACTCCAACGACGGGCGCCAGTACCCATGCATGCTCGGCGCGCATGAGGTGGTCACCCCCGGGGCTGAGGTGAGCCTTCCGGTCTACCGCGGCCATGGGTCTGCGGTTACCGGGAAATATGATGCCGATATGCCGGCGGGCAGCGATGTCACAGTGACGCTCGCACGTGTCAGCCGCGAGGTGTTCCTCTTCTGGCGGGCGTATGACAACGCCTCCCTGGTCAACGGCTCCATTTTTGTGGGAGCGCCGGGAAGCCTCCCCTCCAATGTGGCGGGAGGATACGGCGTATGGTCGGCGCAGGGTGTCTGCACACGCACCGTGAAAATCGAATGAGCGGATTGGGGCTACCTGTAGAGTTTGAGCGATACGGCCGATCCGTCGGCAAGCAGCACGCGCACTATCATTACTTTGGCATCCATGGCCGAGGTATCGATATCCATCGATGCCCCGCCGTCGCTTTCCGAGCGGGGGAGTATGTAGCTGCGTCCGTCGATGTCATACAGCTGCGCGGCTGCTATGGGAGCGTCTGCACGCAACATGAGTGTCATGCCATCAAAATATGCCTTTATTGACGGTGTGTCCGGTATTACAGTATGGATAGAGTTTACTGTGTCTGATTTTTCGACCGCGATGTTGAAATCTTCCCATTGGGGAGTGTTCTCGAATTCATCTTTCAGGCTACTCCTTACACTAAGCACCACGGCGTGTTTGTCAAGATCCCCCCATACGTCGGGTCCGAGACCGGGCACCACCGCAAGTCTTCCGGCTTTTATGGAATCCGGAGCCGTCCAGCCGGCCATTCCACCCTCCTCTATTTCTGAAAGCGGTGCCGGGAGGCTGAATACTTTCACTGCGCGCCAGTCGGCGAGGGCATATTTCCCGATGCTTTCCACGGCACTTTCCCTGATCATATCACCGTCACCGGCGGCTCCTGTGAAAGCGAAGTCTGGTATCCGTTTTACTTTCGAAGGGATTGCCGCATCTGTGAGGCTGCTGTTTCTGAAGAAAGCTCCGGTGCCTATGTGTGTGAGCGACCGTGGAAATGTCACGGTCGTAAGGGCGGTGCATCCGGCAAAAGCCCAGTCGCCCACCGAGGTCATGGCGGTGCATCCGGCCATGTTTGCCGCGGTGAGTGCGGTGCCGTTAAACGCCAGTTCTTCTATGCGTGTGATTCCGGCGGGAAAATTTATGGCGGCAAGGGAGACGCATCCGTTGAAGGCCGATTTCCCGACAGACTTCACAGACTTCGGCAACTGTATGCCGGCGAGTGCCGCGCACCCTTGGAATGTATACGGGGCTATGGCGTCCGGGGATCCTGCTATTGTTATCCCGCGCAATGATGCGCACTCCTTGAACGCCCCTTCGCCGATGGAGGATACCGATGCGGGGAGCGATATGTTTTCCAGGTTCCTGCATCCTGAGAAAGCACGGTTCCCGATGGATGTGACCGAGGCGGGTATTGTTATGGCTTTTATGGCGAGGCCGGCGAGTGCGCCGTCGCCGATCGCGTTGATCCCTTTCGGCAATGTGACCTCTGTCAGCGGCAATCCCAGAAGGGCATAATCGGGGAACATGCCGGCCCGGGAGGAGGTGCGTCCGGTAAACGTCGGTTCCCCCTTGTATGCCGCCACGGTGGCTTCCGACATGTCGAGTTTCCGGAGATTCTTCATCTCCAGTGCCATAAACTCGAAATCGGCGAGATTCAGTGTGCCCGTTACAGACAGCTCTGTGGCGTCGGTGTTTTTTCCTATTGCAGCCTGCAGGCCTCCGGCCTCGGTGTGTATTGTCAGGCCATATGCCGCAGCCCCCCATATCAAGGCAAGCACTGTGGCTATAATTCTTGTAAACATATTCCTTTGCATATTCCTCATATCGGGGATAAACAGTTGCAAAGTTAGCAATTTATTGCGGCTAAGGCAATAACGGATGTGAAAATGCCGTTGATTTACTGCATTGACCAAGAACGATTATCCGAATGACAATTTTACGCAAGATATTTCTGATGCTGGTCGTGGCTCTCTCATGCGCCCTGGCTCTCTCTTCGTGCATTGAGGACGGCTTTACAACCGCCTCTTCCGACCAGCCCGTCTTTTCCACCGATACCCTCCGTATGGGGCAGATCTTCACGCTTGACGCGTCCCCTACGCACCGGTTCACCGTATACAACCGCCATGACAAGGGGATAAACATAAGCTCAATAGAGTTCGCCGACGATCCGCAGGGGCTTTTCCGCCTGAACGTCGACGGCATGAGCGGGCGCCGTTTCGACAATGTAGAGATCCGCGCCAACGACTCCATTTTCGTTTTCGTGGAGGCTACCCTCCCCGAGAACGGGCGCGACGTGCCTGTGGATGTGCTCAGCCACATAGAGTTCCGTTGCAACGGTGTCTCCACCCGCTTTCCGGTGAAAGCCTACGGGCGCGATGTGATCCGTTTCTCGGGCGACACCCGTTTTCAGGAGTCGGCCGTCCTTTCATCGCCGAAACCTTACCATGTGAAAGACAGCATCGTCGTGGAGGAGGGGGCCACCCTCACCGTTGCGGCGGGCACCGAGATGCTTTTTCATTCCGAGGCACGCATCGTGGTACACGGCACACTGCGCGTGGAGGGTACGGCGGAGCATCCGGTGAGCATCACCGGGGACCGCTCCGGTTTCGTGGCCGCCCAGATCCCTTATGAGGTGATGTCGGGGCAGTGGGGAGGCATACTGTTCACCCCCACCTCAAAAGACAATTACATCAGCCATGCCAGCATCCGCAATTCGGAATACGGGCTTGTGCTTGACCACACCCAGGGCTCTCCCGCCCTGCATCTGGTGAACTCGCAGGTGCGGAATACCAAAAACTACGTGATAGACGCCATCCACACCTCAGTGACAGCCGCCGGATGCGAGCTTACGGAAGCCTCCTCGGGCATACTGCACCTGACGGGGGGTAGCCATATCTTCAACCAGTGCACGATCGCCAACTACTATCTCTTTACGGCTCTCGGCGGCCCCGCCGTGCAGCTGGCACATCTCAGCGCCGACGATGCCGAAACCGACGAGAACGAGATGCCTGTGGACATGCCGTATATCACAGCCGATTTCACCAACACCATCATCTACGGCAACGGCACCGACCTGAGCCACGGCGATCTGGAAGGTACCGGAGTGACCCTGCGCCGCTGTCTGCTGAAATCAAAAGGGGAGGATGACAACAATTTCATCGACTGCATATGGGATACCGATCCTCTCTACAATACCGTGCGCGAAGAGTATATCTTCGATTACACACTCAAGGAGGAGTCTCCGGCGCGGGGAGCCGCATATCCCGATTTCATACTACCCGAGACCGCTTCCGACCGTAACGGCACTCCCCGTCTGCCCGACCCCTCGCTCGGGGCATTGCAATAATTCCCTGCGTGGCAGGAGGCACACACTGCCGCAGGGAAACGGGAAACACACACCGACTCTTAATTTTTTCAAAAAATATTTGATAATATTTGTAAAATCTCAGAAAATAGGCTATTTTCGTTGTTGAAATCTATACCATGAAACTGACTGGAGGCCGGCTGCATACGGCTCTCTTTTCAGTGTATTCAGTAATTTGCCTTGAGAAACTAAAGTACTAACCACATATATTCCTAATTACTAATGAGTTATCTAAAGTTTGATAAGAACCTGATGATAAATCTCGAGCAGTCGCTCCCCAAGGAGATGCTGCGCACGAATCAGGCGGGGGCTTATCACTGCACCTCAATCGTAGGATGCAACACCCGCAAGCAGCACGGACTTCTGGTGGTGCCTGTGGGAGAGGAGGAGTATAAGCCTCATGTGTTGCTTTCCACTCTCGATGAAACGGTAATTCAGCATGGAGCTCCATTTAACCTCGGATTGCACCGGTATCAGGGTGGGGTATACAGTCCAAACGGCCACAAATATATCCGTGAGTTTGACTGTAACAGCGTGCCCCGCACCACATACCGCGTCGGCGGGGTGATACTGACCAAAGAGAAGATCTTTATCTCCAAGGAGAACCGCCTGCTAATCCGATATACTCTTGTGGAGGCCCACAGCCCTACTACCCTACAGTTCCGCCCCTTCCTCGCGTTCCGCGAGAGCAATGCCCTGTGCATGGCCAACGACCGTCTCAACACAGAGTGCGTGCCTGTGCAGAATGGTGTCGCGTGCTGTCTCTACGAGGGTTATCCCACGCTTTACATGCAGCTGACACGCAAGCCCGAGTGGGTGTATGACCCCAACTGGTACAAAAATATCGAATATGTGAAAGATCTTGAGCGCGGGGTACCCTACACCGAGGATCTCTGGGTGCCGGGATATTTCCAGGTCGACATAAAGAAAGGGGAGAGCATCATCTTCTCGGCCGGCCTGTCGGAAGTCAACACCCGCTCGCTCCACAAGATGTACGAGAACGAGATTGCGTCGCGCACCTGCCGCACCAGTTTCTTCAACTGCCTCAAAAACGCCGCAAAGCAGCTTTACTACAAGCGCAACGACCATGAGTATATGCTTTCGGGCTATCCCTGGGGCACCATCCTGGCGCGCAACACATTCATGTCGCTGCCGGGCAACACCATCGCCATCGACCACCGCGAGGATTTCGAGGAGATAATGGCGAGCGCCGCCGGTGCTCTCGAGCGTTTCATGGGCGACGGATATATCTCACGCACCATACATGGCATAGACCTTCCCGACATACCCGGATGGGCAGTGTGGGCCATACAGCAGTATGCCAAAAATTACGGACGCGAGGCTGCCGCGGAGCGTTACATGCAGATAGTGACCGAGCTTCTCGACTTTGTGATTGCCAACCGCCATCCGCGCCTGCACCCCGACGACAACGGCATGCTGTATACGGACGGCACCCAGGAACCCGCATCGTGGATGAACTCAGTGTGGGAAGGGCGCCCCGTAGTGCCCCGCACCGGCTACCTGGTGGAGATCAACGCACTCTGGTACAACGCCCTGAAATTTGCTGCGGATCTGGCCGAGAACAATCCCGACCTGGCTGAGAGGCGTCAGGCATGGCTCGACCTCGCGGCTAAGATGGAGCAGCCGTTCATCAGCACCTTCCTCAACGACTACGGTTATCTCTACGACTATGTGACAGGCAACTACGCCGATCCGTCGGTGCGCCCGAGCATGGCCATTGCCATAGGACTCGACTATTCGCCCCTTGACCGCCGCCAGCGCAAGGGTGTGCTCGATGTGGTCACCCGCGAGCTGCTTACCCCCAAAGGGCTGCGCACCCTCTCGCCGAAGAGCTACGGTTACCGCCCCTTCTACCAGGGTTCACCCTACGACCGCGAGATGGCCATGCACAACGGCCCCGCGCGCCCCTGGCTCATGGGCTTCTATGCCGACGCTTATCTCAAGGTGTTCGGACGCTCGGGCGTGAGCTACATCGACCGCATGCTCATCGGTTTCGAGGAGGAGATGTCGCAGGGATGCATCGGTTCGCTCTCGCAGCTTTACGACGGCAATCCCCCCTTCAGCGGCCGCGGTGCCATAAGCCACGCCACCAACATCGCCGAGGTGCTCCGCACCATACGCACCCTCAAACGTTTTGATTCCCAATCCTGAAGCGCTAACCACACATATCTGACATGAAAGCATTAATGTTCGGGTGGGAATTCCCGCCCCATATCCTCGGAGGATTAGGTACGGCCAGCTACGGCCTTACCAAAGGCATGTGGCAGTGCGGCGACATGGATATCACTTTCGTGATCCCCAAGCCTTTCGGCGATGAAGAGAAAGGGTTCGCACACATCATCGGCGCCTCGCAGACACCGGTGGCATGGCGCGACGTAAGCCGCGACTATGTGGAAAGCCGCATCGGTAATGTGATGGATCCCGACCTCTATTTCCGTCTGCGCGACCATATCTATGCCGATTTCAACTACATGCGCACCAACGATCTCGGATGCATTGAGTTTTCGGGACGTTACCCCGACAATCTCCTTGAAGAGATCAACAACTATTCGATAGTGGCAGGTGTAATAGCCCGCACCATCGACTGCGACATAATACACTCGCACGACTGGCTCACCTACCCCGCCGGCATCCATGCCAAGCAGGTGACCGGCAAGCCGCTCGTGATACATGTGCACGCCACTGACTACGACCGCTCCCGAGGCAACGTGAACCCCACGGTGTTCGGCATAGAGCGCGACGGCATGATGCACGCCGACCATATCATCACCGTGAGCAACCTCACGCGCCAGACCGTAATCGAGAAATATGGCATCGATCCCGCCAAAGTCACCACCGTGCACAACGCCGTGATACCCCTCAGCCGCGAGCTGCTCGACGTGGAGGTGACCAAGCCGAAAGAGAAGGTTGTCACCTTCCTGGGGCGCATCACCATGCAGAAAGGCCCGGAATATTTCGTGGAGGCTGCCGCCAAGGTGCTCAAGCTCGACCATAACGTGCGTTTCGTGATGGCCGGCTCGGGCGACATGATGGACAAGATGATCAACCTGGCCGCCGCGCGAGGCATAGCCGACCGCTTCCATTTCCCCGGTTTCCAGAAAGGGAAACAGGTGTATGAGATGCTCAAGGCGTCGGATGTATATATCATGCCCTCTGTGTCGGAGCCTTTCGGCATCTCGCCCCTCGAGGCCATGCAGATGGGTGTGCCCTCCATCATCTCCAAGCAGAGCGGTTGCGCCGAGATACTCACCAACGTGATCAAGACCGACTACTGGGATATCGACGCCATGGCCGACGCCATCCACTCCATCATCACATATCCCGCCATGTACAGGCAGCTGCGTGAAGACGGCATAGAGGAGGTGAACCAGATCACATGGGACAAGGCCGGCAGGAAAGTGATCGACATCTACAACCGTGTCCTGGCGAATTACAAGTAAGTACAAACAGATAAATTGAAAAATACAAGATGAAGGCTATTTGCTTTTACTTCCAGATACATCAGCCGTTCCGTCTGAAACGTTACCGCTTCTTCGACATAGGCAACGACCATTATTATTACGATGATTTCGCCAACGACGACATCATAACCCGCATAGCGCACCGCAGCTACATCCCCGCCGCACAGTCGCTCCTGCGCATGATCGAGGAGACCAACGGCGCTTTCCGCTGCGCCATCTCCATCACCGGTGTGGCTCTCGAGCAGTGCGAGCAGTATGTGCCTGAGTTCATAGACCTGCTCAAGAAACTCGCCGCCACAGGCAAGGTGGAGTTCCTCGCCGAGACCTACGACCACTCGCTGGCGTCGCTCGCCGATCCCGAGGAGTTCGAGATTCAGGTGAAGCTCCATACCGACAAGATCGAGGAGCTTTTCGGGGTGAAGCCGAAAGTGTTCCGCAATACCGAGCTTATCTATTCCGACGAGCTCGCGCCGCAGATAGCCGCCATGGGCTTCAAGGGTTGCATCACCGAGGGTGCCAAGCATATCCTCGGATGGAAGTCGCCCAACTATGTGTATGCCGCCGCCTCGGCTCCCAAGCTCAAGCTGCTGCTTAAGAACGACAAGCTCAGCGACGACATCGCACGCCGTTTCAGCAACACTTCCTGGAACGAATATCCCCTTACCGCCGACAAATACATCGGCTGGATCGCCGACACCCCGCAGGAGGAGCAGGTGTTCAACCTGTTCATGAACCTCGAGACATTCGGCGAGTTCCAGACCGCCGATACCGGCATCTTCCAGTTCCTCGAGGCTCTTCCACGTTTCGCCCGCGAGCGCGGAGTGGAGTTCATCACCCCCTCGGAGGCTGTAAAGACATTCAAGCCTGTGGATGTGCTCTCCATCGTGCACCCCATCAGCTGGGCCGACGAGGCACGCGACACCACCGCATGGCTCGGAAACCTGCTGCAGAACGAGGCCTTCAACAAGCTGTATTCCGTGGCCGAGCGCGTGCGCCTCTCCGACAACCGTCAGCTCAAGCAGGACTGGGGGCGCCTCCAGGCATCCGACCACCTGTTCTATATGTCGACCAAGCATATGGCCGACGGCGCGTCGCACTCCATGTTCTCCCCATATGACACCCCCTACCAGGCGTTCACAAACTATATGAACGTGCTCGCCGATTTCATTGTGCGTGTGGAGGAACAGTATCCCATGAGCATCGAGAACGAGGAGCTCAACTCACTCCTTACCACCATCCGCAACCAGGCACGCGAGATAGAGACGCTCAACAAGGAGATAACCACATACCGTCTCAACGAGGAGCATCTCAACGAGGAGCACGCCCTGCGCGAACCCAAAGAGAAGGAGGCCGCTCCCGCCGAGCCTAAGGCCAAAGCCGCCCGCAAGGCTTGCAAGCCCAAAGCTGCCGCCGCAGAGAAGCCGGCATCCAAATCCCGCGCCAAGAAAGAGAAATAAAAGCGCTGTAGCGCCGAAATTACCTGTGAAGCAGGGAGGAGCGACACCACTGTCGCCCCTCCCTGCTTACATTTTATCAGCGCCCTTCTTCCTGCTATTAACAAACATTAACGCCGACATAAAATCTGTTAATCCCATTTTGTGTAATTTTGTTCCTTGTATAAGTATTGCGCAGCGTCTGTTTTAGAACATATCCAATCACACATAAATCAATTTTTTAACGACAATCACGTATGAAAAGACTACTACTCATGCTCTCCCTTGTCGTCGGCCTTGCCTCCACAGCCTTGGCCAAGACATATACAGCAACTACATCAAGTGGATGTTTTACCGACAATAAATGGGAGGCCGGTATTGCTACATGGAGTACTACTGTGAAAGCACAAAATGCAGATGGATCATATTATACAGGATATGATGGTACTAAAGGCTACCAATTTGGCTCAGGCAGTAAACCTGTAGCTACAGTGGTGCTCGAAACAGGGAATATTCCTGGAACTATAACTTCTGTCAAAGTAAATGCTGCTACAGCAAGTAGTGGCAATGCTACTTTAAGTGTAAAAGTAGGTGATACGGCTTTTACCCCGGAGTCTTCAAAACTTGCGACAACCAGTGCAGATTATAGTTTTAGTGGTAGTGCGGAAGGGGTTATATCCATAACCTATACAAACAATGCCAAGAAAGCGGTTTATCTGAAATCAATAACGGTAGAATATGAGGAAACTGTTGGTGGTAACGAAGTCCCTGAAATGCCTGTTGTTTCTTTCGGTGATGTAACTGCCGAGAACAATGGTAAATATGAGGTGGTTGAGGGTACAGAGGTTTCTGTTACCTCTGCCGGTGCCGACTACCTTCTGGTGACAAACACCACAGGTCTTACAAAAGAGAGAATCGAAGGCAACACATATTCCTTCGCTGTAAACGCCGACGACACTTGGGAATTCACCGGTGGGAATGGAACCGGCTCTTCTGAAACATTCAAAGTGACCTTTACCGCAGTGCCCGCTCCCAAGACTGGCGGCGTTGTGTACACTCTCGTGAAATCTGCCAGCGAACTGGTTGCAGGCGAGACATACACCATTGCTTGTGCCGAAGTCAATAAAGCGATGAGCAACGCCAGTCAGGAAAAGTATCGTCAGATTGTGGATGTAAATATTGTAAAAGGAAGTTTTGAGGCCACGAACGATGTTCTTGCTTTCACACTTGAGAAAAATTCCGATAAGTGGAATATCGCCACTCTCAATTATGCTGGAACAGACGGATATTTTAATTTAAGTAGCTCTGCTGCAGATTTCAAAATAACAGATACAGCAACCGGATATGACGTGACTATTGATGAGAATTCCAATGTCAATATTGCTTCTGGAAGCCGTACAATCAAATACAACAGTGGTTCTCCTCGCTTTGCTATGTATTTGTCGAGTTTCAGTCAGGGCGAAGCTGTGCAGCTTTACCGCGAGGAGGTAGTAGCTCCGGGTATCTACTTCAATGGCGAGCAGCTGCAGGCAGGTGCAAGCCCTGAGCTTAAGGCCGGCGATAAGATCGTGATCCGCGGACATGAGGCCAATGAACTTCACTATAAGTTGCTCAACTCCGCAATGCGTGCTCCTTCCGCAAACCTTGACGGATGGCATATGAATGATTCAAACGTGTTTGAATATGAGGTTCCCGAAGGCTTCGAGAATATGTCTATTTCACTGGCTGCCAAAGCTGTGAACAACGGTAAGGAGAGCGCTCCCGTGCAGTTCGTTGTCAGCGAGGGCACAATGACCGGTGTAGCAGGAGTTGAGGCAGAAGCCGCGGACGCCCAGACAGAGTGGTTCACCCTGCAGGGTGTGCGTGTGGCCGCGCCCGCAGAAGGAGGTCTTTACATCCGCCGCCAGGGTTCCAAAGTAGAGAAAGTTGTGCTCTAAGCAGCAACAATATCTATAAATTTCTATCAGAGTTATCAGAGGAATCAGAGATATCAGAGGGATCGCCCAGGCGCATCCCCTGATACCTTTGGTTCCTCTGATCTCCATGATAGCCCCTTTTTTTCTTTTTCCTGATTTCTTAATTTCTCATTTCTCCTTTTTCTCATTTCTTAACTTCTTATATCCCGCGAATTTTTGTATCTTTGCGCGATTTATAGCGATTAAAAATTTTTAGATACACATGAACCCGATTAAGAAGACCATCACTCTGCCCGACGGGAGGGAGATTACCCTCGAGACTGGCAAACTGGCCAAGCAGGCTGATGGAGCTGTGGAGCTGCGCATGGGCAACACCATGTTGCTGGCCACCATTGTTTCCGCAAAGGAAGCCGGAGAGGGGGTGGATTTTATGCCCCTCACTGTAGATTACAAAGAAAAATTCTCATCAGCAGGCCGTTTCCCAGGCGGTTTCCTCAAACGTGAGGGACGCGCTTCGGATTATGAAATCCTCACATCGCGCCTTGTGGACCGTGTGATGCGCCCGCTGTTCCCGGATAACTACCATGCCGAGACTTTCGTGAACATCACCATGTTCTCTGCCGACGGTGTGGAAATGCCCGACGCCCTTGCCGGTCTGGCCGCTTCCGCAGCCATCACCTGCAGCGACATCCCCTTCAACGGCCCCATCTCTGAGGTGCGTGTGGCCCGCGTTGACGGCAAGTTCGTCATCGATCCCACATTCGAGCAGCTCGAGCGTGCCGACATGGAACTGATGGTAGGCGCCACCGCCGAAAACATCATGATGGTCGAGGGTGAGATGAATGAAGTTTCGGAAACCGAACTTCTGGAAGCTCTCAAGTTCGCTCACGAAGAGATCAAGAAACACTGCGCCGTGCAGCTCGAGCTTGCAGAAGCCGCAGGCAAGACTGTAAAACGCGAATACAACCACGAAGTAAACGACGAGGATCTCCGCAAGGACGTGCACGACAAGTGCTATGACAAGGCTTACGCCGTGGCCAAGGCCGGCTGCGCCGACAAGCACTGGCGCCAGGACTCCTTCGACGCCATCTGCGACGAATATATCGCCGCTCTCCCCGAAGAGACACGCGACGAGAAGACCCCCCTCGTAAAACGCTACTACCACGATGTGGAGCGCGAGGCTGTGCGCCGCTGCATCCTCGACGAAGGTATCCGTCTGGACGGCCGCAAGACCACCGAGATCCGTCCGATCTGGTGCGAGACCGACTATATCCCCGGCCCTCACGGATCGGCAGTGTTCACCCGCGGCGAGACACAGTCGCTGGCTACTGTGACCCTCGGCACCAAGCTCGACGAGAAGATCCTCGATGACGTGCTCAACCAGGGCAAAGAGCGTTTCCTGCTCCACTATAACTTCCCCCCCTTCTCCACAGGCGAGGCACGCCCCACCCGTGGTGTAGGACGTCGTGAGATCGGTCACGGCAACCTCGCACACCGCGCCCTCAAGCGCATGTTCCCCGAGGATTTCCCCTATGTATGCCGCGTGGTAAGCGACATCCTGGAGTCAAACGGCTCCTCGTCGATGGCCACCGTATGCGCCGGCACACTCGCCCTGCTCGACGCAGGCGTGAAGATGCGCCGTCCCGTCAGCGGTATCGCCATGGGTCTTATCACCGACAACGCCACCGGACAGTATGCCATCCTGAGTGACATCCTCGGCGACGAGGACCACCTCGGCGACATGGACTTCAAGGTGACCGGCACACGCCAGGGTATCACCGCCACACAGATGGATATCAAGTGCGACGGCCTCAGCTACGAGGTGCTCGAGCGCGCCCTGAACCAGGCCCGCGACGGACGTCTGCATATCCTCGACATCATCGAGCAGACCATCCCCGCACCCCGCGAGGACTACAAGCCCCATGTGCCCCGTATCGTCACCATGATCATACCCAAAGAGCTTATCGGCGCCGTGATCGGCCCGGGCGGAAAGATCATCCAGGGTATCCAGGAGGCATCCGGAGCCACCGTAAGCATCGACGAGATCGCAGAGGGCGGATATATCGAAGTGGCAGCTCCCGACAAGGCAGCCATCGACAAGGCTCTCGAGATGATCAACGCCATCGTGGAACTTCCCGAAGAGGGAAAGACCTACACCGGCAAGGTGCGCACCATCCAGGATTTCGGCGCGTTCGTAGAGTTCATGCCTAACCGCGACGGTCTGCTCCACATCTCCGAGATCTCCTGGGAGCGTCTGCCCGACATGGCAGCCTCAGGCATCAAGGAGGGTGACGAAGTGACAGTGAAACTTATCGAAATCGACAAGAAGACAGGCAAATACCGTCTTTCCATGCGTGCCCTCCAGCCCAAACCGGAAGGCTACGTGGAGCCGGAGCCCCGCCAGCGTGCGCCGCGCCGCGAGGGCAACGACCGTCCCCGCCGTGAAGGGGACCGTGGCGACCGCCGTCCGCGTCGCGAAGGGGGTGATCGTCCCCGCCGCGAGGGTGGCGACCGTCATCGCGACTGAGACTAAAAGCTAACGCCATAACATCCCTGTGCCGGGCGTATTATAACATCTGTTCCGCCCGGCAAAATCCAGGCTATGTATCCTCACCGGGAGCATAGCCTGGTTTTTTTATCCCCTTATTCCCGTCTGAGCGTCTGTGGGTGGCATTTTGCGCAAGATTGTGTGATATGCGGTGCAAAAATTGTTGAATTAGATAAAAAAGATGTATATTTGCAAAAACACATGGTCCGTCGCTGACTTTTTGCAATAAGAGATATCGCGGTTACCAGTCCAGCCACAGAAACAATCATTATTCATACATCTATTACAAACCCTTCGCTTATGAGAAAGAGTTTATCTTATGCATTGGCCGTGCTCCTTGCTTCCGCAGGCGTGTCGGCTTTGGCTTTCTCTCCCGGAGCCGGCACGCTGACGCCTGCAAAGGTGCCCGCGCATGTGGCAGAGGATGAGGAAACACCTCTCCAACCAGCCAATGTCTCGGAGCTCGCCATATCATGGAACATCCTTGAAGGAGGATTCGATATCTCCATGATAGCCCCCACCACAGGCTCCTATTATGACTATGACGAATGGATAACTGTGACGGGAGATCTCACCGACATAGAGAAAATCGAGGTGTGCCTGGACAAAGGCTACTGGGAGGATCCCGAAGTGCTCCATACTTTTGTGAATCCCGCCCCCGGCGAGGCGCTCTCATATCGTGAGACCTCTCTTGCCAAGGGGAGCAAATATGATTTCAGAGTGATAGTATATGCCAACGGTGAGACATCCGGCGGGGCAACCGTATCTGAGGTGCTTGCAGGCGCCGTTCCGGCTGCCGTATCCAATGTGAGGGTGGAGACAGATAAGGGGCAGATGCCGGTGAATATCACCTTCACCGCACCTTCCGTATATGCCGGAAGCGACATTGCCATCCCTTCGCTTGAGAAGGTGGTACTTTCAAAACCGGGAGGATGGTACAGCGATCCCGAGGAACTTGCGGTGCTCTCCGAAGTGGAGCCGGGTAAGGAGTACACGATGACAGTTGACAAGGAGGATGTGACCGGCGCCAACACCTGGCAGCTGGTGGCATACGGTGCCGACGGTCCGTCGGCACCTGCGGAGGTGAAGGTATATATAGGCGTCGACACCCCCGGAAAGGTTGAGAACCTGGCTGCTGTCGAGCAGGCCGACGGCAATGTGCTCCTCACATGGGATGCTCCCTCCGCAGGAGCTAACAACGGTTATTTCGAGCGCGATCAGCTGAAATACACCGTAATCGTGAAGACCCCCGGCGAAAATTCCTGGAACGAAAACTCGCTGGTGCTTTCCGAGAACCAGACAGAATGCAGCTATCTTTACGAGTGCGCTGCCGCCGAGCCGACCAAGCTCCGTTTCTCAGTGAAAGCCGTTACAGATGCCGGCGCCGGTGTGGAAGCCAACAGCGGTTACCTCATTGCAGGTCCGTCGCTCTCCCTGCCGTTCACAGAAGGGTTCGACAACAAGGTGAGCGACTACTCGTGGAGCCCGGAGCATATGTGGGGCACAGCCACCAACTGCAATACCTCGTTCCCGCCCGACTGGCGCTGCACCAATTATGCCTATATAGGCAACACCCAGGTGAAGCCCGAGGGTGAGGAAGGGGGCCTGATGTATATCGACTTCTATGATTATACCCCTCTGTCGGATTTCTGGCTTGTATCCTCCAAGATAAATGTGGAAGGTGAGGCGGCCGTAGCTTTCACATACAGCTACTATGTGCCTGAGACCAACTGCGGCAATACCGGAGTCGGGGCGCAGATAAGTTTCGACAAGGGCCAGACATATGCCCCCCTCCATTATACCCGCTTTGCCGACATGGAGAGCAAAGGGTGGAACAAGGCTGCTGCCGAGACTGCTGTGCCTGCCGGCGCCAAGGACGCTGTGATACGCATCGTGGCCAACAACGATCCAAAAGCCATACCGGTGATCGTGGACGCCATCTCGCTCAAGGCCGCCGAGGCTCCCCAGGAGGTTTATCCGGCATCGGTAACCGGTTTCACGGCTGCGATGGACACGGAGAAGAAATGCGTGCAGGTAAGGCTTACCGCCCCGCTTAAATCGCACCCCTCGCTCGGCGATGTGAACAACGAGCCTCTGCGTGCGATCTCGAAGATAGTGCTGTCGCGTCAGATCGGTTATGACGATTTCACAGTTGTGCATACATTCGACAATCCGGCTCCCGGCGCCGAACTTCTTTATGAGGACACCGACCTGGAGCAGGGAGGATCATACCGCTACCGCGCCGTGGTTTATGTGGGTGAACTGTGCGACTATGGCAACTACACCGACGAGAGCATCATGGTCGGCCAGGTGCCGGGAGAGGTCACAGACTTCACAGCATCCTCCACACAGGGTATGGCTCCCGTTGTGCTACGTTTCCGCACTCCCGCGACCGACAATGCGCAGCAGCCCCTTGAAACCGTGAAGGCTGTGGTTATCACACGCTACAATACCGATACATTCGTATGGGACGAGATCGGACGCCTTACCGACGGTCTGGAGCCGGGGAAGATGTACAGCTACGAGGACCGCGATGTCACGGTCGGCAACATCTATGAGTACCGTGTGACAGTGGAGGGAACCGCAGGAAACTCCTATGGCGTGTCGCGCTCGGTGTTCGTGGGTATGGACGAGCCGGTAGAACCTTCCGATCTTGTAGCCACACTCGGCGAGGACGGCCGTGTGACCGTAACATGGACGGCACCGACCGAGGGACGCAACGGCGGATATATCGATACGGAGCATCTCACCTATGTGGTGCAGCGCGGCAACGGTTACAGCGACTACGACGCCGTGATGCTGAACGACAAGCTTACAGAGACCACATTCACCGATCCCACCCAATTTGAAGAGGAGGAGATAGTGAAATACTTCGTCAAGGCGGTGAGCGCCGGTATAGCGGGATATTCCGCTGTTTCCAACCAGCTGCTGGTAGGGCGCCCGTCGTCGCTCCCCTTCGTCGAGAATTTCGACAGGAAGGTCGGCGATTATATCCAGGCCGAACATTCCAGCTGGACCATTACGAGCAGCGAGGAATCCCCCGTATGGGCTTTCGCCGAGATGGCATACTTTATCAACGAGGGACAGGTGCTCCCCGTGGATGGTGGCAACGGCCTTGCATACGCCTACTACGGCCATTACAACACCAACGAACGCGACGACTATCTCACTTCCGGAAATATCGACGTGACTTCAGCACCGGCACCCCACATCACATTCAATGTATATGGCGTTCCCGGTACCTACGGGCACTCGCTCGACGTGGAAATCTCATTTGACGGCGATGACTTCACAAGCATCCAGAAACTGGTCTATTATCTGGATTTCGACGAGGAGGGATGGCACAACTTCACCCTGCCGATCAATAAACCGGCCGGCGCGGAGAAGATGCAGATCCGCTTCCATGCCCACAAGGCGGCATACTCCTGCAGTGTGGCGGTCGATAATGTGCGTGTGGATGCCGATGGCGCAGGCATCGCTTCCGTGACACCGGTTTCCGGTGTCCTCGTGGCGTCTGTCGACGGCAACATTGTGGTTACCGGCGCGTCGGCCGATGAGGCTGTCACGGTTGCCGATATGGCAGGACGTCTTGTGCATACAGGCACCGGCGACTGCAAAGTGGCAGTGGCTCAGGGCACTTATGTGGTGAAAGTCGGGGCAGTGTCCGTTAAACTGCTTGTGAAATAATTTTCTGAGTAATCAGGGCAGTGCGGCGTATCCGGTGCAGGTGCGTCCGCACTGCCCGATATATAGTAGTTCTAAATAATGTAGTATTATGAGAAAACAGCTTCTCGCATTGATGGCTCTCGGTGTGGTGACACTGGGGCTGAACCATGTCTCGGCACAGGCGCTGCTGCTGACCGAGAATTTCGAAGGCGCGGGATTTCCCCCTTCGGGATGGGTGACACATGACGCCGACGGAGACGGCAACACCTGGGAGGTAAGCTCTGACGGTATGTTCTCGCAGTCTGGTTCAAGCCGGCAGATAGCCATATCGTTCGCCCGTAATTATGAGAATTATTCCGATATTTTCGGGGCGCAGGACAACTGGCTTGTCACACCGGAGTTTACGGTGAAAAACAGCTCAGTCACTATTGAATTCGAGTATTGCGCCCAGGATATCGAGAACACCGAGCCTTTGGAAGTGCTCATCTCGGAGAGTGGTGCGGAAATCGCCGATTTCACGGCTACATTGTGGAAAACGACCGTCGACAACGGTTATGAGGATGATCCGCAGGTCAATACCAAACAGATCGGCCTGAGCGACTATGCGGGTAAGAAAGTGCGTGTGGCTTTCCGCCACAAGACAAGCGGCACATACGGCCTGAGCATCGACAATGTGGTGGTGAACAACCAGAAGGGTCCGCAGACCCCCAAATGGTATGAGGTGACGCCCGATGCCGCCGGTGGCAACAGCGTGTATATCAAATGGCTGAATCCTTCCAAAAACGGCAGTGGCGACGATCTCGAGAGTGTATCGGTAAATGTATACCGCAACGGCGAGATTGTGCATGTGGCCGAGGATATGGTTCCCGGCAGCGACGGCGAGTGGACCGACACCTCTGTCACTGCAGGGGAGTACTCCTATACCCTTGCCGCGTTTACCGACGAGGGGGAGGGACGCCAGATATCCGCGAAAAATGTGCGTGTGGGTGAGGATATCCCCGCCGAGGTGGCACAGACATGCGCCGTGGCTGTGGGCAACTCAGTGGTGCTCACATGGGAAAGACCTACCAAAGGCGCCAATTCATCATATGGCAAGCCTACCGTGTTCAATCCCGAAAACGTGCGCTTCATAGTGAAACGTATCGAGGGTGAGAACGAGACTGTGCTGACCGAATCGCTGAACGAGACCACATATACTGATGCCGGTCTTGAGCCGGGCAAGGTATATGCATATACGGTACAGGCCAAAAACGACGCCGGAGTTTCGGCTGTGCTCGACATGGCAACCGCCTGGCTTGCACCGGAAGGTGTGGCCGAGCTGGCTGTGGCGCAGACATCGGAGAGAGTTAACCGCTCGGACCGTGTGGCTTTCGACCCCAGCGACGACTATGATGTGACGCAGTCGCTCTATTTCCCCGACGAGCTTCAGTTTGCACGTGGCTCCATCAGGTCGGTTATCTACAAGGTATACGGATCACAGGATTTCGAGACCATAATGCCGGTGCGCATATATCTGGGCGAGACCGACAAGACCGATTTCAACGACAAGCAGTGGGCCGATATGGCCGGTGCCGTGAAGGTGTTCGAGGGCACACTTCCTCTGGTGCAGGGATCGAACGACTACAAGTTTGATTTCGATACCCCGTTTGAATACACCGGCGGCAATCTGGTGGTGACAGTGATAAAGGACGGCAAGCCAAGCGCCAAATACTCCGACTGTTTCTATACCGTAGAGTCAGACCGTGCGGGACGGTCCATGGTCACCTCCACTTACGACAAGGTGGATATCGCCTCCATGCCGCACAGCACCTACAGCGACAAGGCCACCAACATAGTGCCTTACACACGTTTCCTCGTGGATCTTAAGGGCACAGGCTCGCTTTCAGGAAAGATCACCGACGCAACTACGGGAACACCTCTCGCAGGTGCCACAGTGTCGGTGACATCCATCGAGGGGCTTACCGCGATATCCGATGCCGAGGGCATGTATACCGTGCCATACCTCCCCGCCGGCACCCACACTCTCGCCGTGGAGACAGCCGGATATACCGGTGAGGGAGCTACGGTGGAGATCGCCGACAATGCAGCTGCAGTGAAAGACTTCGCGCTTGTGCGTCTTCCCAATTATGAGCTGAAGGGTGTGGTGAAAGCCGGTGACACAGGGCTTGGAGCCGCCGGCGCCCGTGTGCGTCTCTCTGGTTATGAGAATGTGGAGACCACAGCCGACGGACAGGGCAACTGGTCGGTGGCAGGAGTTTATTCCGGCAAGGAGTACACACTCGAGATCACATATCCAGGCTACGACATCTTCGTCAAGAATATCGACAACGACTCGGAGACTGTGGTGGACGAAGGGGAGATACAGCTCGAGCGCAGCCTCATCCCTCCCTTTGCCGTTGATGCCGTTGTAGCGGCCGACGGATCTGACGTAAGCCTCACCTGGAAGGATCCTCTCGCACGCACCGGTGTGCCGGGCGAGAAATCCATCGGTGATGTAAGCAAGGTCTACAGCGACGGCGGCGACTATTATTACACCAACTACAATGTGGCTCACCAGTTCCTGGCTGAGGATATCGCCGAGCAGGACATGGCAGGCCTGAGCGTGACCGGTCTCAAGGTCTACATCAAGGCCGACGGCGGAGTGTTCACCGCCCATGTATGGGAGGGTGACCGCGACACCCACAAGGTGCTTGCAAGCAAGGAGATCCCCGCTTCCGACCTCGTGAAAGAGGGCCGTTGGGTGGAGGTTGTCTTCGATGAACCTATAGAGATAAGGGAAGGCGGCTCATACATGGTAGGTGTGAACTGCAACGGCTACGAGGGTTCGTCGACATTCGGCACCGCTCCCTACGACAGCCGTGTCAGCGGCAAGAACGATGTGAAGTTCGACGAGACAGGCAGCGCATACAACGGCTATTCCGCATGGTGTATCATCACCGAGTGCGGTGTGCCCGGAGCGCCTGCAGGTGTGGCTGCGAACGATGATGCCCCCGCTTGCTCATACAACGTTTACCGCGGATCAGTTGAGGAGGAGACCGGACTTACCGTATGGGAGAAGGTCAACGCGTCCCCTGTCAATGAGACTTCATACACCGATGCCGGATGGGCAAGCCTCCTCTCGGGAGAGTTCACATATGGCGTTTCCGCCGTATATCAGAACGGCGAGTCTATCAAGGCTCTTTCCAACACACTGTCGCACAGCAATGACTGCGATGTGGCTGTCACCGCTTTCGTGGATCCGAAAAAATCGGTTGAGACAAGACAGGAAGTCTCTGTCACCGTCACTGTGACCAACCTCGGCGAGAAACCGGCCTCGGAGATCCCTGTGACACTTGTGATAGATGGCGCTGAACCGGTGCAGACCGTTTTTGAGGGCACACTCAACAAGGGTGAGAGCGCCGATGTGGAATTCGGCACATTCGCCATCGATGAGAGCGTGCATACTTTCGTGGCCTCCACTGCACTGGAGGGTGACGAGGTGAAGTCAAACGACTCGCAGACTTTCATCCTTCCCAACAAAGCCAACCTGGAGCTTACCGCATACCGATGGAGCGCCTACGGCAATGCAGGATTCATGAAGGTACAGTCCAACAATCCCGAGGCGGCTGATTTCCGCAAGGAATTCACCACCAGGGAGGGGCTGATTATCTCCGGCGAATACCTCGACGGCAAGATCTACGCATACACTGCCACATGGTACCAGGCTCCCAAGGAGTTCATCGTGATCGATCCGGTGACATGGACTGTAACGGAGGAGTATCCCAATGACGATTACTATGTACTCGACATGGCATACGACTACAGCACACAGACGATGTTCGGTCTCGAGCCGGGTGGCGAGGATGAGGTAAATCTGGTGCGCATAGATCTCACGACCGGCGCTCCCTCGGTGATCGGAGGTCTCGGACAGGTAGTAAGAGCTATCGCCTGCGACCGCGAAGGGAAGCTCTTCGGTATGTCGGGCAACGGCACGCTGCTCCGTATCGATCCGCTTACTGCCCAGACCACCGCAGTAGGTGATACCGGTTTCGGCGATGTGATATACCTCCAGTCAATGGCGTTTGACCATAATACAGGGCGCCTCTTCTGGGCTGCCACATCGGAGAATGTGATGGGCGACATCTATGAGGTGGATCCCTTCACTGCCGAGTGCCAGTACTACGGTTCAACAATGTTCAACGGCGATGAGCCTTCCGAACTTGTGTGTCTCCACACACCTTACACCCATATACCCGACGGTGTGTCGGCTGCCGGCAAAGACAGCGCTGCCATCTCCGCTTCTGTCAACGCCCATGGCGAGGCAGCTGTGACGACACCCGGGGATGCCTCGGTGAAGGTATTCGACGCACTCGGATCCACTGTGTACAGCCGCTCCGTTGCGTCCGGCACAAGCCGTTTCACACTCGGTCTCGGTTCCGGTGTATACATGATGCAGGTAACGGATGCTTCCGGCTCCGCAGCTACCGTCAAGTTCGTAATCAGGTAAAGCCTCGGGCGGCATACACTGCCGCCGGGCTCACCCTGACCGCATAAAAATCACCCCGCATCGGAGTTGTTCCGGTGCGGGGTGTGGTTTTTGTGGATAAGATGTTTTACTTCTCCTCTTTGTGGTCCTCGGCATACGCCACGTCGGGATGGCAGCCGGTGCCGTCGAAGCAGTGGGTGCAGATGCATTCTTTGGGGAGACCGATGCTCTTGATGAGGGTGTCGATTTTGCTGAACTCCAGGGAGGTAAGTTCCAGGCGACGCGCTATCTCGTCGACAAGGCGGCGGTATTCGGGGGTGCCGGGTGTCTTGTACAGGTCGAGCTTTGCAGAGGAATCGCCCTCGAAATCCTGTATGATGCGTCGGGTGATCAGCTCCATGTCGCTTTTGGATGATGTGAAGTTCACGAACTCGCATCCGTAGATGAGCGGGGGGCAGGATATGCGGGCATGCACCTCTTTGGCGCCGCAGTCGTAGAATGTGCGCACGTTGTCGCGGAGCTGTGTGCCGCGCACGATGGAGTCGTCGCAGAACACCACGCGGCGTCCGTCGAGTATGGCGCGGTTGGGAATGAGCTTCATCTTGGCTACAAGTGCGCGGCGCTCCTGGCTGCTGGGGGTGAAGCTGCGGGGCCATGTGGGAGTGTATTTGAGCACGGCGCGGCAATAGGGTATCTTGCGTCCGTCGGCATATCCCAGTGCATGTCCTACACCGGAGTCGGGTATGCCGCACACGCAGTCGGCCTCTGTGGTGTCCTCCTCTCCCATGCGTCGCCCCGATTCCTCGCGCACGGCCTCGGCGTTTATGCCGAGATAATCGCTGGCCGGGAAACCGTAGTAGACCCAGAGGAAGGAGCATATCTGCTGACGGGATGCCGGTTTGCGGAGCACCTCCATGCTGTCGGCGGTAAGTCTCACGATCTCTCCGGGGCCGAGATCGCGCACCACCTCGTAGTCGAGATTGGGGAATGCCGACGATTCGGTGGTGGCGGCGTAGGCTCCATCCTTACGGCCGATCACAATGGGTGTGCGCCCGAGATAGTCGCGTGCCGCTATGATGCCGTTCTCGGTGAGTATGAGCATCGAGCATGAGCCTTTTATCTTTTTGTATACGAGGTTTATGCCGTCCACGAAACTGTCGCCCATGTTTATCAGCAGTCCTATCACTTCGGTGGGGTTGATGTTGTTTGACGACATCTCGCTGAAATGTATGCGCTGGTCGATGAGTTCGTCGGCGATCTGTCTGAGATTGGTGATCTTTGCCACTGTCACCACGGCATAGCGTCCCAGATGCGAGTTTATGAGGATGGGCTGGGGATCAGTGTCGCTTATGACGCCGATACCTTCGTTTCCGATAAATTTGGGTAGATCCTCTTCAAATTTGGAGCGGAAGTAGCTGCGTTCAAGACTGTGGATTGCCCTTGTGAATCCCTTCTCGGGGTCAAAGGTTACCATGCCTGCCCGGCGGGTGCCGAGATGAGAGTTGTAATCGATCCCGTAGAACAGGTCTGTAGCGCACGGGCGCTTGGAGATTGTGCCGAAAAAGCCTCCCATAAATGTATTTTTTTGAAGATTGGAAGTTTGTTTCAGAGAAAGTGCAAAGGTACAAAAAAAGCCGGTAGCTTAATCCTGTGGCTGCAGGAAAAAGCTACCGTTTTTTTATTAAATAAAGTGCATGACGCACAATCGGCTACAAGGCTACTTTCGTGACGGAAGAGGAGGTTACTGAAGTGGTGCGCACCATGTAGATGCCGTGGGGAAGGGCTACCGCGGCGTCGGCGGCTGTGGCGCGATGGAGCAGCATGCCGTCGGCTGAGAATACCTCTACCGTGGTGTCCGCGTCCCCTGCCACATGTATGCTTCCGTTCTCCACAATCACCTGGGGATGTGCAGTCTCGTCTGTCACAGGTGTCTCTATTCCGGCTGTTACCGTGTTATAGAGTGCGAAACCGCTCACCTGGAGGTCTGATGATCCGTTGTTGTCGATGAAGTTTATGCGGTAGTGGCGGTAAGGCTTGCCGGCGGCGGGGTTGATCACCCTGTAGTTGTCGTCGGTGAGGCCGGCGCGGCGGAGCATGTCGGCAGACTCGAACAGGAAGAGGCCGCTGAGGAGGTTCGACGAGAAGTATTTGCCGTCCTGGCCGCCGTTGTCTCCCCACTCGTTGCGGTCGGAGCGGTGTTTCCAGTCGGGCATTATCTTCAGCTCTGGTCTCTTGAGGGCGCATTCATAAAGCGAGCGGGCGTTCTCGATCAGATACTGTGCGTAGCGGTACTGGCGTTCCGGATCAAGGAATCCTGAGAGCACCCAGTTGGTTATATAGCGGATATAGATACCCTTGAACATGCCGCCGTCGCCGGTGCCCGATTCGCGCATGATTCCGTCGGGGGAGAACCATGTCTCGAAGAGCGATTTGTCCATCAGGTCAACCGCTATGTCGTAATATTTCTGCTCTTTTGTGATGCGGTAAAGCTCCAGAAGGCCTCCTACCCATGTGCCCTGGTTGTAGGAGAAGGTCCAGCCGCGGTTGTCGTTATGTGGCGAGTCCTTGATGAACCCGTCGTCGAAGCGTGAGTGTGTCACCATCCAGTCGAAAATCATCACCGCCTTGTCGAGATACTGCTGCTCGCCGGTGAGCTGATACAGCTTGGCGGCCCCGATTATGGCCGGAGCGTTGGAGCAGGAGTTCTTTCCTGTGCCGTCGCCGCTGTTCCAGCGTATGCCTCCTCCGTCATCGTCGTTCCAGCCTACCCAGATCCAGTCGAAGAGCTGTCTGGCTTCTTCGAGCCACTTGTCGCGGCCTGTGGTGAAATTCTCGTATCCGCGGATGCAGGCGAGGTTCATCCACTCCATGTCATCATAGAAGGAGTTCCAGAGATCCTGACGGCCGGCATCGTATGCAGTGTACATGCCGGTGCGGATACTGTTGGCACTGGTCTGGTATTGGCGGATGCCTGTGCGGGCGTATGCGTCGATGTAAGCGTCGATTGCGTGTGCCATCCACCAGTAGTTGTACCCGTAGTCGATCTTGGCGGGATCGGGGTTCCAGGCAGCTACGAGGTACTGGCCGTTGCCCCATTTCTTCATGAAGTTTTTGCGCAGGTCGGTGTGGATATCGTCAGCAAGTTTGGCGAAATCGATATCGGCATGCTGATCCTCTCCTACAGGCCGGGTGGATATGTATCCTTCGGTATCGAACATCCCTTCGTTGCACTGGATGTCGAGGGTGGTCCATGTCTCCCCGTCCTCAGATGCGAGAAGTTCCCATTCGGTCGGCCTCTGCGATCTGTTGTTATAGGTGTTTGAAGTCACCGAATAGGCTTTGATGGCGGTGGGAGTGTCAAAAGAGTACTGGATCCAGGCATCATGCAGCCCGGTTTCTCCCGACACTCTCTTGAATGTGACGGCGGTCTTGGGATCACCGTCAGCCACTGCCTCCTGGCTCTCTGCGGACGATGGCATCAGGAACGAGCCGTTTTCAGCCGTGGAGATGGCGTTGTCGGTCACCGGTATGCCGAGCAGCTGCAGCTCCGAGAGTTCGAGGGCTGTGCCGTTCTTTATGGCTGTCACCTCCACTTTACAGGTGGTGAATGCGGTGCCAGTGACGGTGCACCGTGCCACGTCGCCGGTATACGGGGCGTTGATTTCCACCTTGGTATTGTTGCGCATGAGGGGTTTCCACTTTCCGCTCTCGTCGAGGCCGTAGAGGGAGATTTTGTCCGGAGTGAGGTCGGTGTTCTCTCCCGCCACGAAATTCACACCTGCTATGTACCAGGGTTCATTGAGTGTGAAAATCATTGTGGCAGACGTGGCGTCCTCGAGATGGAAAAGGGTAGTATCGTCGCCGTCGAAAAGATTTTCGGGGTTGTCGGATGACGAAGCTCCTTCTATACGCACCTGGCATCCCGTAAGTGCGTTGTCTGTGGCGAGCACTTGCTGCGCCCCCGCAGGGGCGTAGCAAGCCAGTCCGAGAAGGACCGCTATGGATAGATGTTTTTTATTCATGGTTTTGTGATGTGTCGGGTGTTATTTTGATACGCCGAACTCGTAGATGCGCGCGTTGCGTCCGTCGGCTCCCTGCACGGGCTGGATCACGTTCAGTCGCAGGTAGCGCACGCTCTGCGGGGTTTCGAGGCGTTTGGTGACCACATTGCGTTTGTTGCCTGTGAAGTAGTCGAGTGTGCGCCATTCCTCGTTGGGGTTGTTGCGTCCCTGGAGGAGACAGCTTGAGGTGACATAGGCGATGTTCTCGCGGGCGGCGTTCACCACTTTCCAAGAGTTGATTTCGGTTACGTCGCCGAGATCGAAGTCAACATAGGAGGGCACGCCGGAGGTATCGCACCATTTGGTGGTCTCGTCGCCGTCGACAAGCATAGTGGGGTGTTCTTTCTCGTTCACGAAGCCTGTCCAGCCGATGATGTGCTCAGGCTTGAGGAGGTTGTTGAAATTAGTGGAGTTCAGGTCGGGTTCTGTAAGTCCGCTGATGATGGAGGTACGGTACAGGTCGGCGGCCGGTGTTGCGGCGGCATTGTTGCCGTTAGTGGCGGTGGCGGCGAAGAGAACCACGTCGGGACTGTTCGGGAGGATCACTTCGGTGGCTTTTGCCGGGATCTCCACAGGGAAGCAGAACATGTAGGTGAACTCATAGGGGCAGTCGCCGTCGGCGCTGTGGCGGTGTGTGCCTGCATAGGCCACTTCGGCATCGGTGAGATAGCCGGTGGTGTGTCCTTCGTGTCCCCACTGGCCGATAAAGCCTGTGTAGGAGGGCACTTTCAACGATGTGGTGCTGTTGCCGGCGCGCACGTCGCAGTTTACCGACTTGCCGTCTGTGGCAGCGGCGGCAAGGAGATAGATGCGGCTGAAGTTGTGGCCGGCGGGGAGACGGAGGGTGTCGCCCTCGCATTTCATGCCGTTGAGAAGGGCTTTGTTCTCAAGGTTGAAAGGCACGTTACCCACCTTGAGCTGTGCGGGGATCAGCTCGGCGGCATATGAGTAGCCACCTTCGAAGTCGCCGTCGGAAGCAAACTGGTTCCAGCTGAAGCAGCGTTTGTCGAAATCAAGCTGCAGAGGCATGTGGTTGCCGGCTTCGACAGCTTTTCCGCCAAGTTTCACTCTGAAGGTCTTTACGCTGTTGGGGGCGAGGGTGAGGGCGAGGGTGTTGCCCGAGAAATCTGCTTTGCCGATGGCTTTCTCGGTACCGTCGGCCTCGCTGGCCGATGCGATGTCGGATGCGAATGTGATGCGTGCCTTCTGGGCTTCCTTTCCGCCGGTCTCATACACGCGCACTACATATTCGTCGCCGCTTTCGGCTTTCTTGAGGGCTTTGATCGCCACATTGCCGTTGTCAACGGAGGCGAGCGAGAACTCGCGGCCCAGGTCGCCGGCATGTTTCGATGTCACGAAAGGCTTTACGCGCTGATTGAGTTTTTCGGCCTCGCCGCATGTCTCGGCTTTGGCAAGTGCGCCTGCGTGGGGACGGAGGCTGTAGGTGAAGGTGTGGTGGCCGAAGTCCTGACGGTCCTGGTAGGTGTAGCCACCCTTGGTCTGGGGTGTGTGGAGGAGGGTGAGGCGGAGGGTGTTGTTGTCAGGCTTGTCCCATCCATATTTGCAGTCGTTCATCACGGTCACGCCATAGCTGTCGGAGCTGTCGGTGAGGTCGGCCCACTGCTGTGCGTATACCTCATATGCGGTGATGGTGTTGTTGCCGCGTTGTACTGCGCCGATTCCCAGGTCGTAAGTTGCCTTTTCGTTGTCAAGGGCCAGGGGGAACTCGGCCTTGAGGAGTGAGTTGGTCGAAAGCCAGTCTACCTCGTTGTAGAAATCGATGCGGTCGGCCAGGGCGCCTTCATGCAGGCGGATGTATTGTGTGAAGCGAGAGTCGCCGTGTGTCTTTGTGAGGCGCAGTGTCTTGCGCAGGGGACCATCCTCTACCATGGCCATCTCCACGTTTTCGGTGATCGACCGGGGTGTGCCGTCTACGGCGTCTTTGAGGATCTCCCATGCGGGCCATGCGTATGATTTGTTTTCGGTGAAGAGAGCCAGACGTATGGCTTTGCCATCTTTTACAAGCTCGCGCGAGTTTTTCTTGTCATAAAGTGAAGTGATGTCGCCGTTGCGGTCGAAGGTGAGGCGGTAGAGCGAGTTCTCGAAAGCGGCGGGTGCTGAAGCCGGGGCCTGTGCGTTGCCGTTGCCGGAGAGGCGCACGTCGTATACGGCAAATCCGTTGGCGGGTACTGTGGCTTCCACAAGGATTTTCGCGTTGCCGTTCTCGAAGCCGGTTACCTGTGCGGCGGCTTTCTT
>CADFRV010000002.1 GCA_902836725.1 Muribaculaceae bacterium | reverse complement strand
TTTCATCGGGATACCGAGTTCCTCGATGCGGCCCATCAGCTTGTCGTAGTTCTCCTCGCGCTCGGATCCGCCGATGATCTCGCCGATAGCCGGGAAAAGCACATCCATCGCACGCACTGTGCGGCCGTCGTCATTGAGTTTCATGTAGAAAGCCTTGATCTCTTTGGGATAACCGGTCAGGATCACCGGACGCTTGAAGTGTTTCTCAACAAGGAAACGCTCGTGCTCGCTCTGGAGATCGACACCCCACGATACGGGGAATTCAAACTTGTGCCCCGATTTGAGAAGTATGTCGATGGCTTCTGTATAGCTCAGACGCACGAACTCTTCGCCGATCACAGATTCCAGACGGCTTACAAGCTCCTTGTCGTAATGCTCGGCAAGGAATTCGATATCGTCGCGGCAATTGTCAAGAGCATAGCGTATGCAATATTTGAGGAAATCCTCGGCAAGGTCCATGTTCTCGTCGATGTCGATGAACGCCACTTCAGGCTCGATCATCCAGAACTCGGCCAGATGTCGGGGTGTATTGGAGTTCTCGGCACGGAAGGTGGGGCCGAACGTATAGATGGCTCCAAGCGCTGTTGCGCCAAGCTCACCCTCGAGCTGACCGCTCACGGTAAGTGCGGTGGGCTTGCCGAAGAAGTCGCACGAATAGTCCACGGCTCCCTCCTCAGTACGGGGAAGCTCGCCGAGGGGAAGTGTGGTCACCTGGAACATGGCGCCGGCTCCCTCGCAGTCGCTCGCCGTGATAAGCGGGGTGTTGAGGTAATAGAACCCGCGCTCCTGGAAATAGCGGTGTATGGCGAATGCGAGAGTGGAACGCACGCGCAGCACAGCCGAGAAGGTATTGGTGCGGGGACGTAGGTGCGCGATCTCACGCAGGAACTCCAGGGAGTGTCCCTTTTTCTGGAGGGGATAGCTCTCGGGATCGGCGGTGCCGTAAAGCTCCATCTCGCGGGCCTGGATCTCGATGGACTGTCCTTTGCCCTGGCTCTCCACAAGCAGACCGTTGACACGGATTGCCGAACCGGTGGTAAGCGGCTTGAGCTGCTCGTCGGTGAAGACGTTCATGTCGAACACGATCTGGATGTTACGTATCGTGGAACCGTCGTTGAGTGCCACGAACTGCACATATTTGTTACCGCGGTGGGTACGCACCCATCCTTTGACACACACCTCCTGCCCGATCAGCCCGGCGGCGTGTGCGAAAAGGTCTGATATTTTAGTACGTTTCATTGTGTCGTGATTGATTTATGCGGCTCCCCGGTTATTCGAACGAGCCCATTTTGAGATAGTTGACCTCCTCCTGTGTGAGATAGCGCCAGCGGCCGCGGGGAAGGTTCTTTTTGGTAAGACCGGCGAAATAAACGCGGTCGAGTTTGGTCACATGATATCCGAGCGACTCGAAGATGCGGCGCACGATGCGGTTGCGTCCCGAGTGTATCTCTATGCCCGCCTGGTTGCGGTCTGTCTCGGTGGCATAGCTGATGGCGTCGGCATGTATGGGGCCGTCTTCAAGCTCTATGCCGTCGGCGATGCGCTGCATATCCTCCTCGGCGATATCCTTGTCTGTCCACACATGGTAGATCTTTTTCTTGACATATTTGGGATGTGTGAGCTTGGAGGCGAGGTCGCCGTCGTTGGTGAGCAGAAGCACACCGGTGGTGTTGCGGTCAAGGCGTCCCACGGGGTAGATGCGCTCGTCGCATGCGCCCTTCACGAGGTCGAGCACTGTAGTGCGGCCGTTGGGATCGTCGGAGGTTGTCACACAATCCTTAGGCTTGTTGAGCAGAATGTAGCATTTGCTCTCCAGTGCCACAATCTTTTCATCATATTCCACAGTATCGGTGTGTGAGATCTTGGTGCCGAGTTCTGTAACCACCTCGCCGTTGACCTTCACCAGACCCTGCTGGATGAATTCGTCGGCCTCGCGGCGGGAGCAGATGCCGGAGTTGGCCATGAACTTGTTCAGACGTATCTTTTCATCCGGATCGAGAGCCGGCATTTCATATTCCACTCGTTTGGGACGTGGTATGAAGCTCTTGCCCTGGCGCATGTTGTTCTTCTGGAAACGGCCTCCCTGCTGACCCTGGCGGTTATTGTAGCCACCCTGGTTGTTACGGTTGTTGTAACCGCCCTGCTGGCCCTGACGGTTGTTATATCCGCCCTGGTTGTTGCGGTTGTTGTAACCGCCCTGCTGGTTATTGTAGCCACCCTGCTGACGGTTGTTATAGGGGCGCTGCTGACCGTAGGCGCCCTGCTGACCCTGGTTGTTGTAGCGGGGCTGATAACCGCCCTGGTTGTTGCGGTTGTTGTAGCCACCCTGACCCTGGCGGTTGTTGTTATAGGGACGCTGCTGACCGTAGCCCCCCTGCTGGCCCTGGTTGTTGTAACGGGGCTGATAGCCGCCCTGGTTGTTGCGGTTGTTGTAGGGGCGCTGCTGGCCGTAATTGTTTCTCTGCTGATAGCCCCCCTGCTGAGGCTGCTGTGCGGCACTGTTTTCTGCGCCTTCGGCAGATGTGGATGCAGAAGCTGTGGTGGCCGATGTGGTCTCCCCTATTGTCTCGGGAGCCTCGGGACGTGGCTGGGGGTTGTAGGGGCGCTGCTGATTGTAACCTCCGGGACGACGGTTGTAACCGCCCTGCTGGCCCTGGTTGTTGTAGCGGGGCTGATAGCCGCCCTGGTTGTTGCGGTTGTTGTAAGGGCGCTGCTGGCCGTAGCCGCCCTGCTGGCGCTGCTGGCCATAGTTGTTGCGGGGCTGATAACCGCCCTGCACACGTGGCTGATAGCCACCCTGGGGGCGCTCGCCATTGTCGGTTCTGTGCTCACCCTCGTTAAAGTTCTGATTCTCGTAATGATTGTCGGCTGCATGAGCAGTGTTGTCACCAAGCCCGACCGGTTGCCCGATACGGGGGCGTTTCGGTTTTTTAGCTTCGTTAGCTTCCATATTGAATAAAAATAGTGTAGTTATGCCAACCGTTGAGTTACAGGTGCCTCTCGGCATGCTCAATAGTCCTGTCTACAATATGAATAAATGAATTTATAGTTGTGTTAATATGTCGCGTTAAATAAAATTGGTCGGATTTAATCCGGGAAAGCAATCCCTCTGTTTTACATGTTTTTAGAAAGAGGTTATGTAACCGGGACAGGAAACCGTGGAGAGCGCCCCGGCGCCATTCAACTGCTTGTGTCACGCGCCAATGCACGCCCCACAAAAAGTTAACACAAAAGTAACTGAAAACTCTGAGACCGCAAAAGATTTTTAAGATTTTTTATAGCGTGCGATCCTATCGGTGACACTTAGCGAAAAATGGCGCGGAAAAATGCAGAAAATAGAACGGTATCAATTTTCGCGGGAAATGATGAAATCTATCAGCGCGACAAAAGCATCGGTGACATCAGACTGCGGGAAACGCGCCATAAGCTCCACAGCCTGGTCGCGCATGCGGCGCATTGTATCCTCGGCATATTCTATGCCCCCGTTGTCGATGGCGAAAGCTATAAGATCGTTTACTTCGTCTGTATCAAGCGTTTCCTTTCTGGCGAGCGCCTCCATCTCGGCATGGCGGGGATGCGCGGTGTTCTCGAGCGCATGGAGCAGAGGGAGCGTTACTTTCCCTTCACGGAGGTCGTTGCCGGTGGGTTTCCCGATTTTCTCGTCGGAGAAATAGTCGAAAATATCATCCTTGATCTGGAAGCAGAGGCCGAGCAGGCGGGCATATTCCCGCAGTGTCCCGAGGCGATCGTCGTCAACTCCCACAGCATAGGCGCCTACCTCCACACAGGAGACGAAAAGCGATGCCGTCTTGCGGTAGATGATATTGAAATATGCCTGTTCGTCAAGCTCGTTGTATCGGGCGTTGTATATCTCGTCAAGCTCGCCGATGGACAGGAGCCGCCCCAGATTGGAGATGGAATGTATTATGCGGATATCGTCTGTGTCGGCACCCTGAAGCAGGGCGTTCGAGAGGAAAAAGTCGCCGACAAGCACGGCAAGATGGTTGTCCCAGGCGCCGTTGATGGTCATCGCGCCACGGCGGGTCACCGTATCGTCAACCACATCGTCGTGTATAAGCGATGCGTTGTGGAGCAGTTCCACGGCGGTGGCGCCGGCAAGCACATTGTCGTTCACCTCCCCGAGCAGACGCGCGCTCAGAAGCACGAGGATGGGTCGGATCTGCTTCCCTTTCTTTTCGAGATAATGATGCACCACCCTGTTCATAAGCACATTGGACGAATCGAGCGCCGACAGTATACGGTCGTTGAGGCGCTTCAGATCGGGAGCCAGAGTCTGTTGAATAGTTTGGAACGGGGTCATTATTTCTAATGAGGGCTGCATTATCTCTTGATTATCGGGCGCAAAGTTACACACTTTTTCGTAATTTTGTGGCATGGGAAAGAATAAACTGAAAAAATTCCGGGAGATGGAGACGCTTGACTGCGTTTTCCAATACCCCTTCGGTGTGCTCCGCGAGCAGGGATTTCCACTGCGCGGACGTTGGAACAGCGACTATTTCCATAACGACGGTCCGATAGTGCTTGAACTCGGCTGCGGCAAAGGGGAATACACCGTGGGGCTCGCAGAGCGGTTCCCGGAGAAGAATTTTATCGGTATCGACATAAAGGGTGCCCGCATGTGGACCGGCGCCTGCCAGGTGCGTGACCGCGGACTGAAAAATGCCGCTTTCCTGCGCACCAACATAGAGCTGCTCCCCCACTTCTTCGCACCGGGAGAGATAAGCGAGATCTGGATCACATTCCCCGACCCGCAGATGAAGAAAGTGCGCAAGCGCCTCACCTCCACCACTTTTATGCAGCTTTACCGCCAGGTGATGAAAGACGGGGGCATCGTGAAACTTAAAACCGACAGCCCGTTTCTATTCACTTACACGCGCCTGATGACAGAGCTGAACGGCATAGTGCCTGAAGCATGCACCGACAACCTCTACGAATCGGGGATGGCCGATGACATACTGCAGATACGCACCTTCTATGAGCAGCAGTGGCTTGACCGCGGGCTCACTATAAAATACATCGCCTTCCCGCTGGCTCAGCAGGGCGCGCTGGAGGAACCGCAGGACGAGATACCCCTCGACACCTACCGCAGTTTCTCACGGGGAACACTGGAAATAAGAAGTAAGAAGTAAGAGCATTAGAAGTCAAGCAATAATAGAAATTAAGAAATTGAGAAATTAAGAAATCGAGAGACTTGATTGCTCTGATTGCTCTGATGCCTCTGATCCCCCTCCCCTCCTCCCAAAATCTCTCATTTGACCTCTAACGATCATACCTCATAATGGAACGCCTTTACCCCCAACTGATTTTAGACGCGCTCAAAAATGTGCGCTATCCTGCCTCCGGCAAAGATATCGTGTCGGCCGGAATGGTGGAAGATGACATACGCATCGACGGCAATAAAGTCAGCTTCTCGCTGATATTCGACCGACCCACCGACCCCTTTATCAAGTCGCTGGTGCGGGCAGCCGAATCCGCCATCACCACATACATCTCCCCGGAAGTGGAGATCAAGGGCAACATCGCTGTAAAAACACGCACACAGGCGCCACAACCCGCTCCAAAGCCTCTGGCCCAGGTAAAAAACATCATCGGCGTAAGTTCCGGCAAGGGTGGTGTAGGCAAGTCGACTGTCGCCAGCAACCTTGCGGTGGCTCTGGCACGGGAAGGGTACAAGGTAGGTCTGCTCGACGCCGACATATTCGGTCCGTCGGTGCCCAAGATGTTCGGAGTGGAGGATGCGGAACTATATATGCATGAGGTCGACGGCCGTCAGCTCATCATCCCCCATGAGAAGTTCGGGGTGAAACTCCTCTCCATCGGTTTTCTCGTGGACCGTAACTCCGCCGTGCTGTGGCGCGGAAGCATGGCTTCCAACGCCCTCAAGCAGCTTATCGGGGAGGCAGACTGGGGTGAACTCGATTACTTCGTGATCGACATGCCCCCCGGCACAAGCGACATACACCTCACCCTCGTACAGACGCTCGGCATCACCGGAGTGGTCATTGTCACCACCCCGCAACAGGTGGCACTCGCCGACGCACGCAAGGGTATATCCATGTTCATGGGCGACAAAGTGAATGTGCCTATCCTCGGCCTAGTCGAAAACATGGCCTGGTTCACTCCCGCCAAGCACCCCGACGAAAGATATTACATCTTCGGCCGCGAGGGTGGCGTAGAGCTTGCCAAGGAACTTGGAGTGAAACTTCTCGCACAGATACCTCTTGTGGCTGACGTATGCGAGGACGGCGACGCCGGCACCCCCATAGCGCTGAAAGACTCGATGATGGGACATGAGTTCCTGCACCTCGCCCACGAGGTGGTCGACGCCGTGGACGAGCGCAACCGCATGCTACCCCCGACAGAAAAAGTGAACGTAACAAAAAAATAACCCCCGTATGGACAGGATTCTCATAATCAACGGCCCGAACCTCAACCTTCTCGGAGTGAGGGAACCGGAGATTTACGGACGTGTGTCGATGGACGAATACCTCAAGGCTCTGGCCGTGGATTATCCCAACGTGGAGATAGAGTATTACCAGAGCAACCACGAGGGGGATATCGTAGACCGTCTGCAGGAGGCCGGATTCGACGATTCCATCACCGGCATAATACTAAATGCCGGAGCATACACCCACACCTCGCTCGCCATTTACGACGCCATACGCGCCATCTCCCGTCCTGTTGTGGAGGTACATATCTCCAACCCGCAGGCACGCCCCGAGGAGATCCGCCACCGTTCGCTGATAGCCCCCGCCTGCCGCGGCACCATTGCCGGATTCGGCATAGACAGCTACCGCCTTGCCATAGAATCGTTCATTTAAAATATGCAGACACCCGATCCGGAACAATACATCCTCGACCACATCTCGCCGGAGCCAGACAACCTGCGCTGCCTCGGACGCGACGTGCACCTGCGGCTCCTGTATCCGCGCATGTGTTCCGGACATCTGCAGGGAAGGCTCCTGTGCATGCTCACTGCCATGATCGCCCCCCGGCGCGCCCTCGAGATAGGCACATACGCCGGATATTCGGCCCTCTGCATAGCCGAAGGGCTGCCGGAGGGGGGCACACTCGACACGGTGGAGATCGACGACGAGATGGAACGGTTCATAACGTCGCAACTGGATAAATCGCCATACGGCAACCGCGTGAAGCTGCATATCGGCGATGTAGCAGAGGTATTGCCCGCACTCGAACCAGGCTACGACATGGTGTACATGGACGCCAACAAACGCACATACCTGGCTACCTTCCGGGCTGTTCTTCCCATGGTGCGCCCAGGAGGATTCATCATTGCCGACAATACGCTGTGGGACGGCAAAGTGACAGACACCCTCACACACCACGACCCGCAGACACTCGGCATAGCCGAATTCAACGATGCCATAGCGGCTGACCCGCGCCTGGAGAAAGTGATACTGCCCCTGCGCGACGGCCTGACCCTCATACGCGTGAAGCCATGACAGAAGGAGAGGGCAGAGACACACGGCGGATGGCTGTCATAGGGATGTTCGACGGTGTACACCGCGGACACCGCTACCTGTTGGGAGAGCTAAAGAAAGAGGCACGCCTGCGCGGCCTCTCCCCACTGGCCATCACATTCTCAAACCATCCGCTCGAACTGATAGCCCCGGAAAAAGCGCCACGGCTGCTCACCGACACCACGACAAAACTCCGGCTTATCGCCGGAGAGGGGGTGGAAGGAACAGCCGTAGCATTTGACAATGAGCTGAGACATACCTCAGCTGAAGATTTTCTACGGATGCTGCATGACCGCTACGGTGTGGACGCGCTGATGATGGGCTACAACAACCGGTTCGGCCACAACGCCCCTGAAGATTTCGAAGCCTACCGCGCATTGGGCACGGCACACGGCATAGAGATTATCCCTGCCGGGGAATACTCCCCCGAAGGGCTCGCCATCAGCTCCACCGAGATACGCCGTCTGCTCGAGCAGGGAGATGTGGGGAAAGCCGCCCTGCTTCTCGGCAGGGAGCATACCGTGCCGGGAACAGTGGAGAGCGGACAGAAACTCGGGAGGCGTCTCGGATTCCCTACCGCCAACCTGCGGCTTGCCGACCCGCGCCTGCTTGTGCCGGCGCCGGGAGTATATGCCACTACCGCCATGGGATATCCGGCCATGACCAATATAGGTGTGCGTCCGACAGTCGACGACAGCGGCGCCACCACCATAGAAACACACATCATCGGTTACGACAGCAATCTGTACGGCTCACCGCTGACCATAGCTTTCCGCCGGCGCATACGCCCCGAACGCCGTTTCCAATCGCTTGAGGAACTTGTACGGCAGCTTGAAAACGACCGTCGCGAAGCATTGGAGGGTGTGTAATAATGGTCCATCCGGACAGAAACAATCCAGTAACATGTTTTGAGCACGTTTTTACAAGATAATTTGTCTCTGATTTTTTCGCTATCTCCTCTTGTATCAACGGAATTAATTGATTATCTTTGCGCAAACGTTTGCGCAAAGATAACCTTAATATACCTGAAAAACTTATGGACAGAAAAAGACTATTCGGTTTCCTGACCGGCGCGGCCGTCGCACTGGTGGCAACGGTCACCACGGGATGCTCCCGCAGCCACACCACACACACGATTCCCGATGAGTACACACTCAGCAAGGATACCCTTCTTGACAAAATAAAGGGGGGATGGGCTGGCCAGACCATCGGCTGCTCCTATGGAGGCCCCACCGAATTCGTATACCGCGGAACCATGATACAGGACTACGTACCCGTGACGTGGGAGAAAAGCTGCGTCAAAAGACTTTTCGAACGCTGGCCATCGCTTTACGACGACATCTACATGGATCTTACCTTCGTTAAGGTATTCGACCGCCTCGGCCTGGACGCGCCCGCCGATTCATTCGCCGTGGCTTTCGCCAACGCCGGCTACCATCTCTGGCACGCCAACCAGGCGGCACGCTACAACATACTCCACGGCATAATGCCTCCCCAGTCGGGACACTGGCTCAACAATCCGCACGCCGACGACATCGACTACCAGATCGAGGCGGACTATGCCGGACTGATGTGCCCGGGGATGCCCAACAGCGCGTCGGAGATATCAGACAAGATCGGCCACATAATGAACTATGGCGATGGCTGGTACGGAGGCGTATATGTTGGCGCCATGTATTCGCTCGCCTTTATTTCAGACGACATAGCGTTCATCGCCGAGGAAGCGCTGAAAACCATCCCGCAGGAGAGCAACTTCTACAAATGCATGGCCGACGTGATCGCCTGGCACAAACGCTATCCCGACGACTGGAAACAGACATGGTTCGAATGCGAACGCAAATACACCTCCGAGACAGGATGCCCCGAAGGTGTGTTCGCGCCGCTTGACATCGACGCAAGCATAAACTGCGCGTATGTGCTTATCGGGCTGCTTTACGGCGACGGAGACTTCGGAAAGACACTCGATATCTCCACCCGCTGCGGGCAGGACTCCGACTGCAATCCGGCCACTGCCGGCGGCATACTCGCCACCATGCTCGGCTACAGCAACATACCGCCGTACTGGCTCGACAACCTGAAAGAAGCCGAGGATATGGATTTCGCCTATACCGACATGTCCCTCAACGACACATACACCATGAGCTACAACCAGGCCCTCCAGATGATCAGACGCAACGGAGGAGAGACCGGGGGCGATAACGTGACCATCAGATGCCAGAAGCCGGTTCCGGTGGCTTATGAGAAGAGCTTCGATGGGATATGGCCTATAGAGAAGCGCGGCATACACCGCAACATGCCCGACGTCGGGGAAATCGAGATCGACGGCACGGGAGCCGCATTCTCCGGTTATGTGCAGTCACCCGACCCGAATTACGTGGCACAGGTGGAAATGTACATAGACGGCGCCCTCGCCGAGACAGCCGAACTTCCCGCGCTGTACCGAACCCGCCGGGTGGACCTCTTCTGGAAATACCTGCTCCCGAAAGGGAAACATACGTTCACCTTCAAATGGCTCAACCCCGACGGAAAATCCACCGTACGCTTCACCGACGCCATCATCTACACTGACGCTCCCTCACAGGGGGAGGCATGAGACGCACGGCCGGCTCTCCTGAGCCTCAATACATGGGAGTGAAGGGAGCCGAGCGTTTCAGGTGCGAGTTGGCGCATCCCACGATCTGTGTATCCTTCGCGGTATCGAGCTTTAGCACCGGAGCGCCCTCATAAAGATCGAGCTTCATGAGGTCTATGTAATAGATGCCGGGATTGGTGACAATGTCGAAATAATACTTGCGGTCACGCAGATCGGCATACGACCTCCATTGTGTGGAGGAGAGGTTAGGCTCACCCTCGATCATATAGGTATAGGGGACCGACACATCAGCCATAATGGACCGTGTTATGCTTACGGCGAGATCAGGATCGGCCACCTTCTTCACATGGTGGGCGAAATAGTTGGCACGTACACAGCGGCTGGGACTGCTTACTGTACCCGGGAGCATGTTCTGGCCGCCTATCTTTTCCCAATAATCGATTATGGCTCTCATGTCAGGCCATTGCGGGTCGTTGGTCATGGCACGGTAATCGCCCATATCGTATACTTTCACTTTCCCGTTGTCGAACTCCAGGATGGCAGAGTGCCCGGTGGCATCGGTGATTCCCCAATGGAGTGTGGAGGCGGTGCCTCCGTCGAATGTTGATCCCCCGATTGAGAAATCATGCTTCTCAAGCACATCTATCACCTGCTGTGTGGTGGCGTTCATATCAAGCAGCCACCCGACAAACATAGCCAGCGATATGGCCGGTTTCCCTTTGGAGTCGCCGTTGTCGTAGACCGTTCCCTTGCAGAAAAGGCCGTTGACCACAAGCCCCATCTCGTTCATACCCTCGGTTATGCCGCCGTCGTAGCCCACGGCATACACCGATCCGTAGATGGATGTCCACTCCACGCAACCCGGCACATCGGAACCCTTTTTGGCGATCCCGCGCGGATAGACATACAGATTTGTGGGTATGGGAGTTTTCCAGTCAAGCGAGCGCCCGACAATCATAATGGAATCCTGTCCCTTATAGAGCACTCTCGAGCAGGCACCGGCCTCAGGAGCCGATACCGACGAAGCGGCAAGCACCACAGCTGCCGCAACAGCAGATCTGATGAAATTCTTCATAATCAATATTATCTTTATTTCTCTGAGATAAGAACACTTATGCACGCATGCTGGTTCGCTTGGCATTCAGGCCTCTTTCCACCGGCTGTAATCCGCAAACCGCCTGCCCACACCCATCCCGCCATCCCCAAAACCGTTTTTAATGATTCATACAACATGTTTATCACTGAAAAAAAGTAATTTTACAACCTAAAACAGATCGCCATGAAATTCATATCTCTGATTATCTCCGCCGCAGTAACGGCAATGGGCGCGATGAGCGCGCAGGCAGCCGAAGTAATAGCACACCGCGGTTTCTGGAAAGCCGATGGCGCCGTGCAGAACTCACGTGCCGCGCTAAAGGCGGCGGTAGACCGCAACCTGTACGGATCAGAAATAGACATCTGGATCACCACCGACGGCCATCTGATGGTAAACCACGATCCCTCGTATGGCGGCGTGACCATCATGGATTCCACCTACGACCAGTGCAAAGAGATAACTCTCGGCAACGGGGAAAAGATGCCGCAGCTGCAGGATATGCTCGATATAGTCAAAGCGTCTGACAACCGCACCAAGCTCATCATAGAAGTGAAAGGACACGGCAAGGAGAGCCTCGACAAGGCCGCCGCCACAGCAGCGGTGAACGCCGTCCGGGCAGCCGGCCTCCGGGAGAAGGTTGAATACATCTCGTTCAGCGACGCCGCCTGCCGGCAGATCATTGCCGACGATCCGGAAGCGAAAGTGGCATATCTGAGCGGAGGAGTCTCCCCCGGCACCCTGCGCTCCTCCGGCTATACCGGTATCGACTATCACATGACGGAGATCCGCAACAACCCACAATGGGTAAAGGAGGCGCATGACCTGGGCATGACGGTAAACGTGTGGACCGTCAACTCCGAAACCGACATAACCGAAATGATGAACCGGGGAGTGGACTACATCACCACCGATGATCCGCTGACAGCGCTTGACATCAAAACACATTACGACTCCGGACTATCCGAATAACAGGAGGTGTGCACAATCCTTACGTGGCACCAGTCAGTTATCCCCCTACATAATAGCACTATACAGACACACATAACATCACCTGGAAGCATCGGCGTGACTGTGGCCGGACAATCCTCATGGACGATTGTACAAGCATTCCGGACGAAAAAACATATGCTTCCGACCGGCAGAACCTAATTTTGCGGCAGATTATCCAACACATTTTTATCCATGAAAAAAGTAATCACGCCGTTGTTGATGCTTCTGCCGGTCACTGCCGTGTGGGGCTTCGACACTTACTTCTACAGAGAAGACTCCAACAGGCCAGTACATGTGGCCAAAGATGTGACGACACTGGAATTCCGGCCGTCGGCAACCGTTCTCACACGCTCCGACTTCACTACAGCCGAAGTTGACAACACCACTTTCCATCACATGCTGTTCCGCGACAAATCCACCAGCGGCATCACGGGCGCCACCGCCACGAATGCCCGCGTAGAGCTTCGCGGCGACATGCTGTATGTGACCTCTCCGTCTCCGGTAAGCTCGCTGCAGATATCCTCTGCAAGCGGCATGCTTGTCGCATCCGTCTCTTCCGGCGCATGCGATCTCACCTATGACATGAGCGCCCTGGCCGCGGGCATATATATCGTGCGCGTGGAGTCAGACAATACGGTTTCCATTTCCAAAATCATCAAAAAGTAATCCTGCCACACCATGAATCCATTTAAAATACTTTCGTTTGCCGGGGCGTTGATGACAGCTTCCGTTGCCGCCGCTGCCACGTCGGGTGAGGAAATCCCCAATCTTTACCTCTACCACAACAACAGTGTCATATATGCCGTGGAGGCGGCTCAGGTCGACAGTATCGCCTGGGAGGAGAACGGCGCCCGTGTGTCGCTCTACGACGCCGAGGGCACACAGCTTTTCACCTCAGGCATAGAACGTGTGGACAGCCTTTCCACCAATCTCCATACTCCGAAAGCCGACATACTCGACGTGGTGTTCAACGAGGACGGCACCGCCACCGACATATCCCCGATGGCCAACGAGATACGCACCTTCGCGTCAGACAGGCTGAAGACATACTACAATCCCACATACGGCAGATATGCCGCACATTTCGACAACCCCTGGGCAGGAGCCGCTTCCGGATACTACCGCATAGACTACCAGAACAACGACACCTTCAAGAAAGCGCTTGAGAACGGCCACACCCTCGAAGTAGTGGTAATGGCCGACGAAGTGAACAACTCCGAAGCCAAATTCTTCTCCTCACACCAGGCAGGAGGCACCGGCCTGATGATCTGCAACAAGAACGACGGGCGCAAATTCAATTCGTTCACTTTCCTCCCCAACGTGTCTGAAAGCGATGCAAGCACATGGCGGTGGGCCAACAGTAATGTGCAGCCTGTGCCGCAGCAATACTACCATATCGTGGCCGTCTACGACAAGGAAACAGAGACAGCGAGCATATATGTGGACGGCGAGCTGAAAAGCTGCGCCGCAGCCAAAGGCAACTTCCGCCATGCCGCCGCCAACAGCCAGTGGTTCGGCATAGGGTGTGACCCCGGTGGCGACAAGGGTGAACAGGCATGGCACGGCGATGTGGTGCTCGCGCGCATCTACGACAGCGCCCTCACCGCCTACGACGCAAAAGCACTTTACGACAACCTTCTGGCCGACGAGAAAGATCCGGAAGAAACGGTGCTTCCCAAAGCCGACGTGCTTGACATAGTGTTCAACGCCGACGGCACAGCCACCGACATATCCGCGATGGCAAACGATGTGACAACCGTTCCCTCCGACAGGCTCTATACCTATTACAGCCCCGCATTCGGCGGTTATGTGGCACATTTCAACAACGATTACGCCGGGCTTGCCACAGGCTACTACCGCGTGGATTACAAAGACAACGACACCTTCAAGAAAGCCCTTGAGGACGGTCACACCCTCGAAGCCATATTCATGGCGGATATGGACGTGCCCAACACCGAGGCAAAATTCTTCTCCTCGCACGGTGCCGGCGGCACAGGCCTGATGATCTGCAACAAGAACGACGGACGCACCGCCAACGCCATCACATTCCTCCCCAATGTCACCGAGACGGGGGGCAGCTCATGGCGCTGGGCCAACAGCGGCGTGGTACCGCAGAAAAACGTGTTCTACCACGTTGTGGCGGTCTACGACAAGGAGGCACAGAAGGCGCGCATATACGTAAACGGCGTGCTGAAAGGTGAGGGGAACGCCCCGGGCAATTACCGTCATCCCGATCCAGCCACCCTCCACTGGTTCGGCATAGGATGTGACCCCGGGACACGCGACGGCAAAACAGTGGGAGAACAGTCGTGGCACGGAGATGTGGCCATGGCACGCATCTACGACAAGGCACTCACGGCCGATGATGCCGCCAATCTCTGGAAAGCCGTAAAAAGCAAAATTGAGTACAAAGAACCCGAACTCGCCACAAACGTGCGCCTCTACAGCTTCCCCGTGATCCCCGGCAAGACCTACACCATCTTCGGCAACGGATTCGAGAGCACCGACCGTCTGGAAATGACCACATCGGCCAACGCGCCTGTGGAAGTGTCGGCCACCGTTACCGAAAAAGGTCTTGTACTGACACTCCCCGAGGAATTCTCCACAGGCACCTACCGCTTCGTACTGCATCGCGGCGAGCAACAACAGACCCTCGGCAACGCCACCCTCACCGTAGTGGAATCAATGCCCAAAGGCGCTGAAATCATAGCCCACCGCGGCCACTGGACAGCAGAAGGCGCCGTGCAGAACTCGCGTGCGTCGCTCCAGGCAGCCATGGACATCAATGCCTACGGCTCAGAGACAGACGTGTGGATCACCACCGACGACCATCTGATGATAAACCACGACCGCACTTTCAACGGCGTCACCATCTGTGAATCCACCTACGACCAGTGCAAGGATCTCACCCTCGGCAACGGCGAGAAGATGCCGCAGCTGCAGGACTTCCTCGACATGGTAAAAAGCGCCACAGACAACGCAACACGCCTTGTAATCGAAGTGAAGGACCACGGCACAAAGACCCTTGACGACCGTGCCGCCGAAGCCACAGTGAAAGCCGTGGAGGAGGCCGGAATGAAAGGTGACGAAAAGATCAAATACATCTCTTTCAGCCAGGACGCATGCAAGAAAATCATAGCTCTCGAACCCGAGGCAGAGGTGGCATTCATCTGCGCCAACGCCAACAGCGCACTCACCCCTCAGGCACTCCACAACCAGGGATACCACGGTTTCGACTATGAGATCGGCCTTCTCCGCAACAATCTGCGATGGATCCGGGAGGCGCATGACCTCGGCATGATCGTGAATGTCTGGACAGTAAACAATGCATCCGACATAATCGAGATGATGCGTCAGGGAGTGGACTTCGTGACCACCAACGATCCCGAGACCGGACTTGACATCAAAGCCCATTTCGACGCCAACCAGCCCGAGTAACACGACAGCTGCGATACCCGCATAAAACTGACCCGCATCGCGCGCCCGGTAACCATCCCGTTCGCCCGACGCGGGTCATGCCTGTCTTATCGCCGCCGTCCGATAAACCGGAAAACAACTATTATTGTCCGATAAAACCGGAAATTTTGTATTTTTGCAGATAGAAACCGACGCATTATCACAACCATGAGAAAAATAACGTTTACAGCAGGCGCGGCACTTCTGGCCGCCTCGACCTCATGCCGCACAGAGCACAAACGTGCCGAGAAAAGCGAGACACCGAACATCATAGTCATTCTGGCCGATGATCTCGGATTCGGCGACGTGAGTTTTTACGGATCCAAGACCATCTCTACCCCCAACATAGACAGCCTGGCACGCGGAGGTGTGTGCTTCAACAACGGATATGCCTCCTCCTCCACTTCCACCCCGAGCCGCTACGCCCTCCTGACGGGGATGTATCCATGGCGCGACGACATAAAGATCCTTCCCGGCGACGCGCCTCTGGTAGTGTCGACAACCCAGGAGACACTACCGAAGATGATGAGGAAGGCCGGCTATACCACAGGCGCCATAGGCAAATGGCACCTCGGTATGGGGAACGGCACGGTAAACTGGAACGACACCATACGCCCGGGAGCCCGTGAGATAGGCTTCGACTACTCCTGCATCATCGCAGCCACCAACGACCGCGTACCCACGGTTTTCGTGGAAAACGGAGGTGTGGTGGGTCTTGAGGCTGACGACCCCATATATGTGGACTACGAGAAAAACTTCGACGGGGAACCTACAGCCCTTGAAAATCCCGAAATGCTCAGGATGCAGTGGGCGCACGGCCACCAGAACTCCATAGTAAACGGCATACCGCGCATCGGCTACATGAAAGGGGGCACAAAAGCCCGCTGGGTCGACGAGGATATGGCAGACTATTTTGTGGACAAGGTGAAAGGATTCCTTCAGGAGAACCGCGAACGGCCTTTCTTCCTGTACTACGGACTGCACGAGCCTCATGTGCCCCGCGCCCCTCACCAGAGGTTTGCGGGAAGCACCGGAATGGGACCCCGTGGCGATGCCATCGCCGAGGCAGACTGGTGCGTGGGTGAGCTTATGAAGGAACTCCGCCGGCTTGACCTGCTCGACAACACCATGATAATTTTCACAAGCGACAACGGCCCGGTGCTCAACGACGGATACCGCGACCAGGCACGCGAACTTGCCGAGGCATGCGGCCACAAGCCTGCCGGCGGTCTGAGAGGGGGCAAATACAGCCTGTTCGACGGCGGCACACATGTGCCACTCTGCATATACTGGAAAGGCCATATAGAGCATGTGGTGAGCGACGCCCTCTTCTGCCAGATGGATATCATGGCATCGCTTGCCGACCTCGTCGGCGGCGAGGTATCCGACACGCTCGACAGCCGCCCTCTGCTCAACACCATGCTCGGACGCGATCCCAACGGACGCGAGGAGCTTGTGATTGAGAACCAGGGTAAACTCGGACTGCGCATGGCCGACTACGCATACCTTCCCCCATATACCGGCCCGGAGACAAATCAGACAGGCAACGAACTCGGAAACCTCGGTACCGAGGGATTGTTCGACCTGAAGAACGATCCGGCGCAGACACGCAACCTCGCCGAGACAGACACGACCCTCCTTGCCCGTATGAAACAGGTATTCGCCCGCGAGACCGACGGATTCTACCGGCCGTTTGTAGAGGAGGTACCCCTCAAATAATCCCGACAACCACACCACACGCAATATGTCAGAAGAGAATTCCTCACCCGTATACTCCCCTTTCTCCGCACCGCTCTACATAATGGCCAAACCGGCAGGGCCCGCATGCAACCTGGCATGCAAATACTGCTACTATCTCGAGAAGAAAGACCTTTTCGAGCCTAAACAGCGCCCGGTAATGACCGAAGCCACCCTCGAGAGGTATATACGCACCTACATCGAGGCACAGACCACGAAACAGGTGGAATTCGTATGGCACGGAGGGGAGGCCACCATCCGCCCGCTGTCATTCTTCCGCCGCGCCATGGAGCTGCAGAAACAGTATGCCGCAGGGCACGACATATGCAACGCCCTGCAGACCAACGGCACGCTGCTCACTCCCGAATGGTGCCGTTTCCTGCATGACAACAACTGGCTTGTGGGCATATCCATCGACGGCCCGCAGGAATTCCATGACGAATACCGCCGCAATCCTATGGGCAAACCCACATTTCTGAGTGTGATGAAGGGTATACGCCTGCTGCAGCAATACAATGTGGAATGGAACGCGATGGCTGTGGTCAACGACTACAACGCCGACCATCCGCTTGAATTTTACCGTTTCTTCAAAGAGATAGGATGCCGTTACCTGCAGTTCACCCCCATCGTGGAGCGTGTGAAACCGGACGGCCATCTGGCGACGCCGCTCGACAGTTGCGGCACGCTCACCGAGATGTCGGTCACCCCGGCGCAGTGGGGCGACTTCCTTTGCGCCCTGTTCGACGAATGGATAAAAGAGGATGTGGGGCAAGTATTCGTGCAGATTTTCGACTCCACCCTTGCCAACTGGGCCGGCTTCAGCCCCGGCCTGTGCGCGCTCGATACCAATTGCGGGCATGCCGCCGTGATGGAGCACAACGGCGACGTATATTCATGCGACCACTTCGTGTTTCCCCAATACAGGCTCGGAAACATCCACAGCGACACCGTGATCTCGATGATGGGAAGCGAGAGACAGCTGAAATTCGGAGCGGCCAAAAGCGCTACCCTTCCGCGCCAGTGCCGCGAATGCAGATGGCAGTTCGCCTGCCACGGCGAATGCCCAAAAAACAGGTTCGCCACTACAGCCGACGGTGAACCGGGGCTGAACTACCTCTGCGAAGGTTACCGTAAATTCTTCGCGCACGTGGCGCCCTATATGGATTTCATGAAAAAGGAACTTGAGGCAAAACGTGCTCCCGCCAATGTGATGCGTGCACTTGACAGCATCGCTAACGGCGCACAACCACACTCGCCGGAGTAGCGGCACCGTAACGCAGACCACTGTTGAAATAAGCCTCTACTGTATAGAGGCCGTCGGAAGCCTGTTTTCCTGTGCCTGTACGCAGATCCCAACGGTAAGGGAAAGTGACGCCGGTATCGGTAAATACCACTTTTCCGGCGGCATCCTTGACAATCAGGCGCGCTACCGGCTTATCCCTGAGATTGCAATCCAGGTTTATTGTGGCCACCTCAGAGGCGGGATACTCCTCTACGGAAAGCGACGCCTTCTGAACCATATTGACCACGGTAAAGTTTATGGTGCGCTCGACAGTCTGTCCGGCATAGTTTCTCACCTTTAAAGTGAGCGTATGCGGCCCGTCGGCAATCTCAGTCAGCAGCAGATCGAGTGTGCCGCCCCCTCCCGCCTGCGCCACGAACGCAAGCGGCGCATCGGTGAAACTGCGCGATCCGTCAAGCATGAGCGTCACAGACTGCCCGAGCAGCGCGCTGTGCCCGGCCACCACATATGGATTCGGGCCGACCTCGGCATGGAACATAAAGTCACCGCCCACCAGATCGCCGTCGGCAAATGTCGCGTCGTCGATGTACATGCGTGTGATCTCAGGCAACGTTTCGTCAGTTATCTCAGGCTGTACGCCAGACGGCTCCACAGTGATATTATTCAGCGAAGTGGCGCCGCGCATGGCATTGTCGTCACTCGCTACGGCAAAGACTATGCGGTTAGGTGATCCCGGACGCTGCGGAGCCGGCATCACCGCCGACAGCCTGAAACGCCCTTTCTCGACCCGTGCCACGGTCTCGAAGATGATCTCGTCGGCCATCGGCACCTCATATCCGAGCCAGTTCTGTTCAATAACGGCATTACCTACATTCACGACCTTTGCGTTTCTGCTGCCGTCGAAAAGGCTTAATGTCACATTGCCTGTAAAATCTGAAGCTATATTGCCGTCGGCACCGGCCACGAAACCGTCTATAACCATTTCAGAAGCCGACGGGAGTGTCATGGGAAGCGCATAATCGAATTCCCTGCCGTTCACTGCGGTTATATTCACTGTGAGCTGCGGGCGGTGGATCTTCACTTCAGGATCGCCGATAAGATTGTACGAGAGCGTGTTGATGATCAGATCGTTGTTGAGCGACTGCGGTGTGCTGACCGAGCTGCGCCGCGCCAGGCGGAACACATCGCCGGCTGTTGTCCCCTCGGAAGCTGTGAAAAAGTATTTTCCCGCCTGGAGGTTCATTTCCAGGTTTTTCTCCTTATATACCTCCCTCAGCGCTCCTATGACTGCTATCGATCCGCCCTTGGGTTTGTACAGGGCGGCCTCGCCGATGTCGCCTCCCGGATGGTCGAAATACAGTGCGCGGCAGGTGGCGAAAACGGTAAAGGGGGGTATGTCGTAGTCGGTCTGCTGTATCAGGCTTATGTCCCAGATAGGCTCCGCACCGAAAGAGTATGGTGTGGCATGGCCGCTGTATGCCCAGTATCCCACACCTTTTGAAAGCATGTTCGAGATATAGCGGTGGAGTTCGTCGGCATGGCCGTTCTGCTTCGGGAACAAGGTGTTGTAGCCCTTATATACCACAGTGGAAGGAGCGGCGCCGGCAATCACGGAGTCAAGCATTTCAGCATCGCTCATGTGGCCGATAGCGTCGCCCTTGTCGCACATCAGCAGGGCGGAATTCACAGACCGCACATGCGGAGGAGCGGACATATAGCGTATCGTCTTGTCCACCACTGCGGCTGCATCCCCCAGGTTGTCGGTAGGTATACGCGCCACATTCACATCCATGTGGCGCCGGTAGATGTTGAACGGATCATTGGCGTTGTCCTCCTCCATCATGCCCACAAACGAATCGGAGATATAGCTTTTCGAGCGATGCCCGCTGAGCCTGAAATCCTCCTGCTGTATGATGGGGATATGCGTGTCGCGGAACACCTGCCTGCCGCCGTTCGGTATGTCGCGGCAGTCGTAGCTCGCAGCCCCGAAAAGGAGCACGGAGCGCAGTTTGCCCGGTTCGCGGTCATAGAGCATCTTCACGAAGCGGCGCAGTCCCATCACATGCGGGGTGCCCGATGAGAACTCGTTGTACACATCGTCCTGGCATACCACGGCCACATCCATGCCGTCGATATCCCTGTGGGCCTGGGCGAGGCGCTCCGACTCGCCGAGCATGCGGCGTGAGGAAATGATCACCATTTCCGGCACAGGCGCGGCATGCAGGTTCTGGCAAGTGATATCGCAGTCGAATTCCACATGATACAGTTCGCTCTCGGGATCGAAAGCTATTATGGAAGCCGGTTTGCCGGAGAGTGCCGAATATGCCTGCGGGGAGGAGATCTCCCTGATATATTTTTCTCCGCCTGATTGCGCCCCCTCGGGAGCGTCAGCGAGTTCAAAACGGCAGATGTCGAAAGGATCCGACACATTCCAGACCATCATCCGCGACACCGAAGTGGGTATCTGTATGCGGCTCCCCTCCTGCAGGCGGGTGTAGACCATACGCTGCTGTCCGCCGCGGAAAATGTTGTCGCGCTCATAGGTAACGGTGAAATAATCGAGCGCCCCGAAGTTGATATACGGGATTGTGGACGCATCGAAGACCATGCGGTAATTGCCGTCGGGAGATACCTGCGGATAATCCATACCGGTCCACTCCATGCCGTTGTAGACATACGATGAAATGCTTGACGTAGGCACATTCAGCTGGCTTGTCGCCCCGGAGGGGGAGATGATGGAGAGATTTCCGGCCAGGCTTAACTGAAGGGGGGCGGCCATACGCACGAATATGCCGGTGCCATCGCGGAATCCGGGCATAGCGAATGTATATTCCTGTCGACGCTCCTCCACGAAACTGCGTCCGAAAAAGAAGGGGCCGATCTCTCCCTTGTTGCTTGTCTCCTCTTCCACGCGCACCATGCCGTATCCGCCGGTCACCACCGGAAGACCTGCCTCTGCATTCCCCGCGGCCGGGATTTCACGCGGGGCAGTCCCGGCATATGCGTCGGTAAGGAAATATGTGCCGAAATCGGCATAGAAATTGCGTGTCACCTTCACCGGATAGTTGATCCCCGCATCCGCGGAGCCTGCCTGGTACAGATCGTCGCGTGTGTCAGCCTCGCCATAGAATATGAGTTTGCCGCCATGCATTACAGCCGGCACAGGAGGGAGGTCGTCGGGAGTGCGATCAGTGAGTTTATAATCGGAAAGCGCCACGGCAGGGAAACCGAAAACAGCCACTTTGGAGGGATCCTGAAAACCCATTTCCCTCAGCTCGCTTTCGGTGATCTGATGCATGCCGGTATTCCTTACCTTGATCCTCACCCAACGCCCCTCTTTCAGGCGTGAATCGCCGGCATAATAACCGGAAGGGAAAGAAGCGGCATCAATTGACACAGCGGCCATCGACAGCGATACAGCCGCAAATTTCAGAAACTCGCGTATGTTTTTCCTGCGGGTGTTGTTCATCTTATTTTCAAGTCTATAACCGATACGCCGTTGAGCGTGGCCGAAACACGGGTTCCGGGCACAGGCGTCACATACAGCGGCGTACGGCAAGGGGCAATAATATCGCCGGTTTTCAGCATCATGAAGCGGCTCGCGAGAGCCACCGTATCATCCATGTGAAGCATTTCGGCCGACAGCGAGATTTCCTCTTTTTCGTCAAGGCATATCGTGAAAGCGCCGTCGGAAGGTGCGGCAACGGCATGTCCCGGAGCTATGGCTCCGTCAAAGTTTGCTTCAAACGCGCCGCAGGGCGCTCCCTGCGGCGGAACGAGCCTCGCCGCAAGCGAGACTTCCGTATAATATCGATGCGCGAAACGGGGCTCTATCCATTTCCCGAGGCGGCTTATCACAGCCACAGGTACAATCTCGAGCCTCCAGTCCACGGCGAAATCAGGGAGGAACAGCGGTGTGCCCGGCCGCACCACGGCGGAATCTGTCATAAGTGTGGCTTTGAGACATGCGGGGGCGGGGAATGCATCCGATGCCAGCGCCTGACGCGCCGCCTCGGGCCACTCGTTATAAACTCTTTCTACCGCTATGATTTTCATTGCTGTCTATGTGCAAGTTTCCGTATATGGGCGCCACGCTTACGAATGCATCCGGTTGTACATCACAGCGAGATGGGCGTATATGGAGGTATTGGAAATCACGATCCCGTCGGGCACACAGATGCGGTAAGGGGTGAAATTCCATATGGCTTTCACACCGGCCTCTATAAGGCGGTCTGCCGTAGCCTGTGCATGCTCTACCGGCACTGTGACTATGCCGATGCCGGCATGAAGCATCTGGCAGCGCTCCTTGAGTTCGCTGATGTTATACACGGGCAATCCGTGCCTGAGGGTACCGGCCACTGCGGGGTTTACATCGAAACCGGCTACAATCTCCAGACCATACCGTCCGAGACCGGAATCCTGCATGAGCGCTCCGCCGAGCGAGCCGACCCCCACTATGACCGCGCGGTGTTCCCTGCGGAACCCGAGGAATTCCTCGAGTTTGTGCTCGAGAAGCGCCACCTCATAACCGATGCGTGTCTTCCCCCTTATATCGAGAAAAGACAGGTCTTTCGCAATCTGCGAGGCATCCACCTTGAGTTCCCTTGAGATCTGTGTAGAGGACACGAACTCAACCTTCCGCTCCCGCAAAAGGCTTACATAGGCCAGATACCAGGGCATGCGCCTCAGTGCCGGCTCGGGAATTATGTCGTGGCGAGAATTGTCCATTGTTCAACGTATGCGCGTCGCCGGACGAGCCCGTGAAAATCAGTCGCGGGTGTCCGGAAACGGGATTATTCTGCAAAGTTACAAAGTTTTCGCAAAATATCCGAACCGACACGGTTTATTGGGCGGTAACAGCCAGCCGTCGCGACGCGGTAGCGGTCTTTTCCCCGCTGTCGCTGTCGGAAACCGTGGCTCTGTAAAGGTATATGCCCCTCTGCACGCGGCGGCCGCCGGAGTCGAGCAGATCCCATGTGATAGGCATAGTGGTGAACATGTCGCTGCGTGCGGTCTGTGTCTTCTGCCAGATCGGGCGTCCCGTCAGGTCGAACACCTCCACCGTCACAGTCATAGTGAGATCAGGACGGTCATGCGATATATAGAAATTCGCTCTTTCAGAAGCCGGGTTACAGTCGGTATATACGTCGTATATTACCGGAGGTACCTCCTGTTGCACGCTGAAATTGACTGTAGCCTCGGCGGAGTTAGGCCCGGTGTCCCACACACGCAACCTGAGGGAGTGATATCCGGGTGCCAGGTTTGACAGCGGGTAGTTGATGGTGCCTCCCGGAGTGCCGTCGGCAAATGGGACGAAGAAGTCGGAAATATCGGTATAGCTTCTGTCGCCGCCGTCAAGATACAATGCCATATTATGGCCTACACCTGCGGTGGAGAGGTTCAGGGCACGGTCGTCGGTCACGGTGGCAATGAGCATGGGAGCGGAGTTCACGGTCTGGCCGTCGCGGAACGACGGATGGTTCAGGTACATGCTCTCGATTACAGGAGCCGTTTCATCGGGTATGGCGTCGGCATCGATGCCATAGACATACAGGTCGCGGCATACACCGTTGGCCTCGCGGCCGTCTTTGGCCTGGGCATACATGTTGAATGTGGCTTCGCGGTAATTATCGGCCACCTCGGCGGGCATGGAAACCGTCATCTCGAATGCGCCGCCTGTGACATTAGCGGAGCCTACATACAGACGTCCCCCCATCTTGTCGGTGGTATATTCAATACCGGGATCATCCTCTATCCCGTAACCGTGGGTGGTCACGGAATAATCGGCGTCGTAAAGTGTCACGGTGAGTGTGCCGTCGAAATCCGTAAGGACATTTCCCGACGGGTCCGTGACGTTGCCACGCAACACGGCCGTCTGCCTGGCCATAAGCTGCACAGGCTCCTCGTCGCCATCGACGGGCACCACCGGCTTTCCTGCCACCTCGTTGAGCCTTACGATGTTCGACGGATACACAAGCCTCATGGCCGGGTCACCGAGAAGCACATAACGCAGCTTGTTTGTGTCGTATCTGGAAAGAGAGGTAGTGGCAAGCCAGATTTCGTTTTTCATCGCCTGGTATATCTCTCCCACAGTGCGTACGCGGCCGTTTTCGTCACGTTTGAAGAATTGTATGCCGAGCGATTTGGTAAGATAGCCGTTGTCTGCAATATACACCGGCCTGGTGGCGCTTATTGCCGACACCACGCCTCCGCTCGGATTGCTGAACAGGATCTCGGCGCCGGAAATATCGGTGGAATCCCAACGCATGAAGTCGCATGTGGCCGCATATACCAGAGGCCAGTGGCGCAGATAGAAGTTGTTGAGGTCGGTATAGGTCACAATCCCTTCCGCAGTGAGCGAGGAGGGGTTTGCATGACCGATATATGCCCAGAGCATGGCACCCTCGTCAAGATTGCGGTACAGCTGGGTTCTCGCCTCGGGATATGTGCCTGAGACCTGCTCATATTCGTCGATATACACCTTCTTGTAGATGGCTCCGGCACCCGGTGTAAGCCGGGTCTCCTGGTTCATGCGCACCCACATGCTGTCAGCCTGTATCATGTGTATGCCACTGTTGCGGTCATCGGCGAGCATGACTATATTATTCTGCCACAGACCTTTGGGAGAGCGCTCCTTGTATGCGATGATCTTGTCGACAGCAGCCTTCGCATTGGCGACAGACGTTACCGGAAGGCGCCCTACGGCGACACACAGGCGGTCGCGCCCCAGATTGGCTCCGGAATTGTCCTCCAGAAAAGCCATCATATCGTCTGTCATATATGAATCGTTGTCGCTCAGCCCATTGTCAGTAAACCAGGTAGGTAGCATCGGATATTTGAGATTGGCCACTTTCGGGCTAACCCTGCGGTAGTCGTAGGTAGGACGGCTCATAAACAGCGCATAGCGCAGTCTGCCCTCCCCTTCCACAGCTTCCGATGAGTTACAGCGGTCATAGAACATCTTCATGCATTTGCGGAAGGACTGCGCGTCGGGCACACCTGAAGAGAACTCATTGTAGACCTCCTGAGGGGTAAGCACAAGCACCTGCAGCGGATCCTCCTTATCGTCACGGTGGTAGGCCGCAAGCCTCTCGGCTTCCGATTTCCATTCGCCGGGGGTAAATATCACCATGTCGTGCACAGGGAGGGCGTGCAGGTTCTGGTTGCGCACCTGCTCCACAAATACCGGCGAGGGGAATTTCCCCGCCGGCTCCCATGCCGCATATGTACGCCGTGTGGAGGTAGCGCCCCACTGGAGACTGTCGTTTATCATCTTTGTCTCCATGGCGCGTATGTCGGTGGGATCGCTCACGTCCCATACCCTGGTATCGGCACCGGCGTTGGCAAGGCGCGCGTCGGAGCGCGAAGAGAGGTAGATGTCAAGGTTGCGCGATGCCGGAAGCTGCAATTTGCGCAGATATGCGATGGCTATGTAATTGAGATTGGAGCGGGACACTGTGCCTGATGAACGGTAGTTCACTCCGAGGGACAGCTTCTCGGAACGGGCCATATAATCCTTGCGGCTGAGGCTCTGGCGCCCGTGCGTATAGTGGCTGTCACCGCTCACACCTTCGATTCTGTCGACTGCAGCCTCGGTAAGCGTCGTGCCGTTTGCCGTGTATGTGAGCTGGCTGGCTCCCGATATGGTAAGTGCCACGAATGAGAATTCTATATTCACGGTAGGGATCTCCTTGGCTGATCCGTCGTCCTGCAGTTCTTTCAGAGGCTCGGCCAGATCGGTAAGCGTGAAGTCGAACGTCTGCTTGGTCTGGTATCTGAAATCCTCACCTACCATGAAAAAACCGGCCTCGCCGGGCGATTCAAGGTCTTTTTCATGGAAAAGCCTGTCATAGAAAGTGTTGACCCTGAGATTCGAGCTTTCGTCAGAGACCTGTGTAAAAGCCCGGTGAGGGGGCACTAGACGCTCCGCGTCGTCAGGGGCGCCGTCGTCAGTGAGGTAATAGTAGCCCACGGAGGTATATGGGTTCTGCGACGGACGGTAGAGGTTTCCGGAAACATTTGTCCACGCCACCGGCCCGAGCGCATAGAAAAACACACCTTTCCCCTGCACATACTCCGATGCGGTCTGGGGCAGATCGTCGATATAGGCCGTGGTAAGCTGGTCGGGAAGCCTTTTCGCGCCGTATCCGTAGACCCTCACTTTCGAGGGATCGGAGAAGCCCCACGAGCGCAACATGCTTTCCGATATGCAGTGCATGCCGGTGGCGGCGACAGACACACGCACCCATTTCCCGGAAGAGAGACGGGAAGAGGCCGCATAGGTGTCAAGTTTGAACGCGCAGGCCACCGCCGGCGAGAGGATGAAAGCCAGCAGGAGCGCCACGACTGCATAAATATTTGAGTATCTTTTAGTCATGTCGTTTTTACATAGATTACCTCGCGGACCGGCGGCTGCGATAGCGGCGGTCTGCTGAATGAATAACGGAATTGCAGCGGATTTATTGCACTAAAACGTTGCCTGTTCGGACATTAACAGTATCTGCAGGGATGGCGGCCCCGGTAACTACCGCGGCCAGAGGATGAGTGGGATAGATCGTGTTGCAGTCTACCGATCCAGAGATACCCGGTATGGAACCGCGGTGGCTGTACTGCCATATCACCCACGGCTCGCCACCCCCGAGGGGAGGGTCGGTGAAGGAACATATCCAGAGGGGGAAATCACTGAAATGGCTGCGCAGATAACGCTGATAGCCGTTTTTATTGGAATAAAGGATAGGCTCATAACCCTCCCGGCGCAGAAGATCGAGCATGCGGCGCAGCTCACGCCGTATGCGGGCTATGTGCACGCCGTCGGCATTGCCCCATTCCTCCACATCCACGGCCGGCGGAAGGAGGAAATCGCGCCCTCTCAGGGCGTTGAGAAAATTCCAGGCCTGCATTTCACCGTCGCGGTTGAACCGGAAAAAATGATATGCCCCGGTAGGTATCCCCGCACGGCGCAGGCCGGTGGCGTTCTGTATGAAGCGGCGGTCGCAGAAATCGGCGCCCTCGGTGGCCTTGATGTAGGCGAACCGCACGCCACCTTCGCGCAGGCGGCTGTAGTCCACATCGCCGTTATGAGCCGAGATATCTATGCCGCGCACCGGATACTCCTCCATCGACGGGTTGGCCCGCTCGGAAAAGAAGCGGTTGTATGTCCACCATCCGGCTCCCCCCAGAAAAACCAGAAGCGCGGCTGCCGAGAACAGCAATCTCCTGCGGCTCCACTTTTTTATCTGACCGCCGAACCACGTCATCTCCTGCACTTCCCTTTAAATGACGCGGCGAGGTTTTTCCCGACACGCGAGCACACATACACCGTCCCGAGCAGAAGCACTATCAGGGCGGAACATGGCACATCTATGTAGGTGGACATTATCAGTCCCCCGGCGCCCGCAGCCACAGAAATCAGGGCGGAAAGCCACATTATGGAGCCGAAACGCCGGCAGAACACCTCTGCGGCCATCTGCGGGAGCGATATCACCGCCATGAGCATCATTATGCCTACCAGACGTATGGCGAGCACCACACAGAGAGCCACCATCACGGTCATTGTCAGCGTGATGAAACGCACCGGCAGACCCGCCACACGCGCGAAATCGCGGTCGAACGCACACGCCACTATCTCGCGGAACTTCCATGCGAAGAACCCTCCCAGCAAGAGAGTGTATATGGCGAAAATCCAGAGGTCCAGGGAAGAGATGTTGAGTATGTTGCCGAAAAGGAACGAATTCAGCTCGGGCACGAATCCCGGTGTGAGAAACACGAAGAGCACACCCAGGGCCATCCCCACAGACCACACGACGGCAATGGCGGAATCCTCGCGCACACGGTAGCGTGCCGACATCCATTCCACTATCAGCGAGGAGCCTATGGCGAAAACTCCCGCCATGGCGATGGGACTTACCCCGAGGTAATACCCCAGGCCGAGTCCACCGAAACAGGCATGTGTGATGCCGCCGGTTATGGCGGCGAGACGGCGCGCCATGACGTAGGTTCCGACCATGGCCGTGGCGACGGCGATTATAAGCACCCCTGCGAGCGCATTGGTAAAAAAGCTGTATCCTATCAGTTCAGTCATTTTGTAGCGGTATGCCCCGTGGCCTCGCGGCGTGCCTCGGCCACTATCATCAGCAGTTCGTCGCGCACCTCCGAGGGGAGCTCTATCCCTCTGAGCTGGATGCTGCGCGCCCAGGGAGCAATGTCGGTGGGAATAAGTGTGAGCAGCACGTCGCGGAATTCCTCGATCTCGTCGTCCTCGTAGCTGTCGGGCGCACGTCCGGCGAACTTGTCAAGATCCTCATCGTCAAAATATTCTATCTTGTCGCTGACAGCAGCCAGGAGCGAGTCTTTCTCGCAGGTGACATGCATGCCGCAGCATGCGCTGTCATCGCCATCCTCATCCTGCACCCTGTCGGGCATAGGTCCCATAGTGGGAGCCTGGTCGGTGCCCCTGCGCACATCGCGGCGATGGAACAGGTAGAGCACCACGCCGGTGACCACAAGCGCAAGAAGAATAATCAGAGCGCCTTTCATGCCTGTCCCTCCTTTTCCTGAGACGTGGCGGCCGCGGTGATATCCACAACACGGAAACCTATGGAGCGGAGATCGTCCCAATATCCCGGATACGACTTGCTCACACACTCGGCGCCGTCGATGGTGATGCCCGGCAGATATACGGAAACAGGCGCGAGAGCCATGGCCATGCGGTGGTCGCCGTGGGCGCTGAAAACGGGGACCTCCCTCACGGGATGTGTCTTCCCCTCCCATTCCAGACCGAAATCACGCACTTTTTCCACCACACGCCCTATCTTGTCCATCTCCTCGCATATGGCCGCGAGGCGGTCGCACTCTTTGGTAGCCAGTGTGGCGAGGCCGACAAACTTGAAAGGAACCCCGATGAGGCAACATGTGACGGCGAGAGCGGGAGCCAGGTCGGGATTGTCGGTGAGGTCAAGATCCAGACGGCCATATACCTCCGGTGAGGGGCAAAGCTGCACGCCGGTCTCCACTTCCTCGGCAGAGAGTGTGACCCCGAGACAGTCGAAGAATTTCGCGGCCGCCCTGTCACCCTGTATGCTGTCTTCGGGAAGATTGGTAAGTGTGATCCATCCGGCGGAAAGTGCCGAGACCTCGAACCAGAAAGCGGCAGCGGACCAATCGCCCTCGGCAGGCTGATCAAAGTGTGTGTATGAGCCATGCGGCACATCTATCCGCAACGGCTCGCGCTCCACTTCTACACCACGCTGACGCATCATGGCGAGTGTCATCAGTATGTATGGCAATGACACCGGCTCACCCTCCAGACGCAATGTAAGCCCCTTCTCCATATAAGGAGCCACCATAAGCAGTGCCGAAATGAACTGCGAAGAGACGGTGGAGTCAATCGTTATCTCTCCACCCGGGAGACTGCGGCCTTTCACCAGAAGCGGCGCATATCCCTCCCCGGCAAGATACTCGATCTGTGCCCCGCACTGCCGCAAAGCTGTGACCAGAGGCTCCATCGGACGCGCGCAGAGGCGCTCATCACCTGTAAGCTCAACCTCAGCTCCGGGCTGTATGGCAAAATAGGCCGTAAGGAAGCGGAGGGCGGCGCCTGACGACTTCATGTCAAGAACCACACGGGCGCCGGAAGCCTCGGCCTTACGTGCTTCGGATATGGCGGAAATGATAACCCGCGTGTCATCGCAGTCGGCCACTGCCCCGTCGGGAACGTCATGGTAAATTCCCGCAAGAGCGTCAAGCACCAGCATGCGGGTGGAGATGCTCTTGGACAGGGGGAGTGTCACCACTCCGTCTTCAATCAGTTCGCCAGGAGGCAAAATCGCATATTTCATCTTCGAGGGTGTTTAACAGTATCTTTTTTTAATTTTATCAGGTGACATTCAGACAGGTGCTCCGACGCGGCATTCCTTCAGCGCCTTCTCAAGTTTTCCGAGTGCCTCGAAAAGCTCGCAGCGCGGTGTGGCTACGTTGACGCGCATGAAACCGTGTCCCTGCTGACCGAACATCTCCCCGTCGTTCAGAGCCAGGCCGGCGTGGTTTACCACCAGGTCCACCAGTTCGTCGTGCCCCATGCCGAGACCGCGGAAATCCATCCATACCAGGAAAGAGGCCTGCGGACGCACCATGCGTATGCCCGGCAGGCGGGTGTCAATGTACTCCTGCATGGCGTCGAGATTGCCTTCGATGTATTCCACCACCTCCTCAAGCCAAGGCTCGCCGTGGGTGTATGCTGTCTCCGCCCCGATGGTGGAGACGAATGTGGTGGCGTTAAATTCGTTCACGTCGAGCCAGTGGAAGAACGGATCGCGTATCTCGGGATTCTTAACCACACACCACGAGCTTACCAGACCGGGGATATTGAAAGTCTTGCTCGGGGCGCCGAAAGTGATGGCCACCGCCTCGGCGTCCTCGCCGCATGCGGCAAAAGGATAATGGGTGCGTCCTCCGAGCATGAGGTCGCCATGTATCTCGTCGGAAATCACCAGCACGCCGTATTTACGGGCGAGGCGTCCCACTTCAGCAAGCACCTCGCGGCTCCACTGCAGCCCGATCGGATTGTGAGGGTTGCAGAGCACCATCATGCGCGGATGCTCTGTGGCGAAGATCTCCTCAAGTTGCCCGAGATTCATCTCGTAGCTGCCGTCGGGGGTAGGTACGAGCGGATTAGGCACCACAACGCGGCCGTTGCCCTCGATCACGATACGGAAAGGGTGGTAAACCGGTGGCTGTATCACCACCTTGTCACCCTTGCATGTGAAGAAATTTATGGCGAAAGCGATCCCCTTCACCACTCCCGGCACATATGTAAGCTCCTCGCGGCGCACATCGAAAGCATGGCGCCTGTGGAGCCAGTCGATGATCGAACTCCAGTATGTCTCTTTCGGGCGCGAATATCCGTAGATAGGATGCGAGATGCGTTTCTGCAGCGCCTCGGTTATCTCGGGGCAAACACAGAAGTCCATATCGGCGATCCATAGCGGTGTAAGGTCCTCCTTACCGAAAAGTACCCGCAGATCCTCAAGTTTCGTACAGCCGCTCCCATGGCGGTCAATCACTTCATCAAAATTATACTTTTTCATTGCTCGGAATAATGAGAGGGGAAACAGGGCGCGACCGCTGCCCTGGAAGCCGCCGGATGCGCCATATGGGCCATCCGCAGCTATCGGAAGCAAATTTACGCAAAAACTTCCGTTTATCAACCACCATACATAAGAAACTATCCCGCGCAGAACACTATAAGCGGGGGAAAACGCGTTATCATCAACGAGACATATCAACAAACGGAGTATATGGAGAAGTGGAAGACGCTGGCGAGCGAGTACCTGTGCCGCCGCCCCTGGATGACTGTGAGAAAAGACACCGTGGAACTGCCCAACGGGGTGGTCAACGACGAGTATTATATCCTGGAATATCCCACCTGGGTGAACGTGATCGCGATTACCCGAGAGGGGAAATTCGTCATGGTGGAGCAGTACCGCCACGGATTGCAGGAGATATTCACCGAACTTGTGGCGGGTGTGGCCGAAGCAGGCGAGCCCCCTCTTGAGGCGGCAAAAAGGGAACTGATGGAGGAGACAGGCTACGGCAAAGGCACATGGCGCCTCAACATGGTGGTCAGCGCCAATCCGGGAAGCCAGAACAACCTCTCATATTCGTTTATCGCCACCGATGTGGAACCGGTAGGGGAACAGCATCTTGACGCCACAGAGGATGTGGCGGTGAAACTGCTCTCACGCGACGAGCTCTATGCCATGCTGTCGGAAGACAGGGTAAAACAGGCACTCATGTCGGCTCCACTTTGGAAATTTTTCGCCACCGAAAAGCGCTGACCGCCGCATCATACCGGCCTGTCAGAGAGCGCGGATGAATGCCGCCGACATTTTTACGGCCTCGCGAAAAGCGGCGGCCTGTCCCGGCACGGTGATAAACAGATGGGTGGTTCCGGGAAAGACTGTGCGTGTGGCATTTACCCCCGCTTTCACAAGAGCGGCGTGCATCTCCGCGCCCTGGTCGCGCAGTATGTCGTGGTCGGCATTCACAATGAGCACCGGCGGGAGCTGCGAGAGATGTTTCTCCCCGGCACAGAAAGGGGAGATAAACTCAGAACGGGGATCCTCTGTCCCGACATACGCCTCATTGAAAGCCTCCATTATGCCGCTGTCAAGTCCGAAACCGGCTCCGAAATCCCTCCACGATCCTGATCCGTCGTTCCATGCTTTCACCACCGGATAGAACAGCACCAACGAATGCAGAGGGGGCACCGTTCCGCCACCCTCCCCGGAGGCATATATCAGTCTGAGGGCTGTGGCAAGGGCAAGGTTTCCACCGGCACTGTCTCCCCCTATTGACACCGCATCCGGATCAAGCCCATACTCTGCGGCATGATCCCGCACGAAGCTGACAGCCTCTGTGCAGCAATCAAGTGCGGCAGGATATGTATGTTCCGGTGCCAGAGGATATTCCACCGCAAGCACTGCCGCCCCGGCCTCACCGGCAAATTCGCCACAAAAACGGGCGCAACTGTTCATACTGCCAAAGCACCATCCCCCTCCATGCAGGTATATCAGTACCGGCAACGGCTTCCCGTCTCCGGCAATCGGCGTGTACAGGCGATACCGGTCGCCGATATCCGTGGCGGTCACCCCTGCGGGGAGTTCAGGTCTGCCGTTTCTGGAGTTTCTTACAGCCTCAAGAGCCGACAAATCGCCCGCCATAGCCAGCCTCACGGCCCGTTCCTGCACCTTCTGAAGATCAGAAGGGAGAGCGCCGACAAACTCCACCGCCTCCCGCCTCATCTGATCGGCAAGAGTTTCCGCCCATACCATATCAACCGTCATAGCGCACAACATTAAGAACAGAATCTTTCTCACCATAATCTTTTTAATATCAACCAACCGTTTAGGACCGTCGTGTTTTACAGTCTGATTATTTCACAAAGATAAGCAAAAACATTGTTACATCCGGTTACACGATACTTCCGGCGGCTCGCAGGGAGAACCATCATACTGATATAAAAGAAGACAGCAACCGGCAAATTCCACACATCCACGACGCATAAAAACCGGGCGGGGAGCAACTTCATTTTGCCAGATTGCTTTTTTGTATTAAATTTGCGATGCTCACTCAAGAGGGGTGCCCGACGGTAAAGCATGCGGGCTGAGATCATACCCTTGGAACTTGAAGCGGTCAGTACCGCCGTAAGAACTTGATGTCACTGCCTTATAGACGTATTACACAGCATCCCCTTGACAAGCAGGCAACAACTTGTGGCCATGAAGCGTTCTCTTCATGGCGCGCGGCATTGCCATACATTTTTTAATTTGTCGACTAATTCAGCTTTATGGATGTAGAAATCAACGGACGTCATATCCAGGTGGCAGAGGGATGCATCACTCTCAGACAATTACTCGAACAGGAAGGGTTCACCGGCATAGGACAGGCTGTGGCTGTGAACAACCGTGTGGTGCCCCGCACCGACTGGGACGACATGCCCCTGACCGAAGGGATGAAACTTACTGTAATACGCGCTGTCTGCGGAGGCTGACATTATGGAACTGATAGCCATAACAGTACCCTATTTTTATCCCGGAGAGGCACGGGATATAGCCGACGCACTCGCGGAGAACCGTTTCAGATATGTGCATGTGCGGAAACCGGGATGCAGCGCGGAGGAAATGCGCGGGCTTCTGGAACAGATTCCCGGCGGTCTGCGCGATCGCCTGGCGCTACATGATTTCCATGAACTCGCCGGTGAATACGGGATCGGCGGTATACACCTAAACAGCCGCAACCCCGCCGCCCCCGAGGGATGGAAAGGGAGGACAAGCCGCTCGATCCACACTCTGGAGGAGATCGGAAGGGTAACGGAGGACTATGCGTTTCTAAGTCCCATATTCCCAAGCATCTCGAAGCCAGGATACCGCGGAGCATTTATCCTTGAGGAGGTTTCCCGACGGCTGACTCCCGGAATATTCGCTCTCGGAGGAGTTACCCCCGAAAGGCTCCCGCAGCTTGAAGTAGCAGGATTCGCCGGCGCGGCTATGCTCGGCGCAGCATGGCGTCACGAAATCGACCGCGAGGCATTCAGGCTGCAGTTCATAACCAACGGCAATTCCATTGAGGAGGTAACCGAGGGTGCCCGCAAAGCCGTGGAGGGGGGATGCCGATGGGTGCAGGTGCGCATGAAGGACGCCACAAAGGGGGAGACAGAAGAGGCTGTGAGACGGCTCGCCCCGTTGCGCGAACGCTACGGCATAACCCTTCTTGTCGATGACCATGTGGATATGGCCGCGTGCCTCGACTGTCTCGACGGTGTGCATGTAGGCAAGAACGACATGCCTGTAGCGGAGGCCCGCAGACTGCTCGGCCCGGGAAAGATTCTCGGCGCAACGGCCAATACATACAGCGATCTGAAAGCCGCCGTAGAGGCAGGAGCCGACTACGTAGGACTGGGACCGTTCCGTTTCACCACCACCAAGAAAAATCTCAGCCCCGTGCTCGGCACGGAAGGATACCGGCATATCCTCGCGCAATGCCGGGAGGAGGGGATGGCGACACCGGTAGTAGCCATCGGAGGTATCACGGAGAGCGACATACCGCAGGTAATGCATACCGGCGTGGCGGGGATCGCCGTCAGCGGCAGCATCCTGCGTGCCGCGGATCCCGTGGCCGAGACCGCGCGCCTCATCTCCACAATAGAAACATCCCTGACAGGGAACAAGAACTGAAACCATTTACCACACAACAATATGAGTAACCTTATAATAGGCGGCAGAGAATTCACATCACGCCTTTTTGTGGGAACGGGCAAATTCCGCTCCAACCAAATGATGGAGGAGGCCATCAAGGCTTCCGGCTCGCAGATGGTCACCGTGGCCATGAAGCGCATCGACATGGACAACCGCGAGGACGACATGCTGCGTCATATCATGCATGAAGGGATACAGCTGCTCCCCAACACCTCCGGCGCCCGCAACGCCGCCGAGGCCGTGCTCGCCGCACAGCTTTCACGCGAGGCATTCGGCACCGACTTCCTGAAACTGGAGATCCATCCCGATCCAAAATACCTGCTCCCCGACCCGGTGGAGACCCTGCGCGCCACCGAGGAACTGGCGAAGATGGGATTTATAGTGCTCCCCTACATCCAGGCCGATCCCGTGCTGTGCAAACGCCTTGAGGATGCCGGTGCCGCTACCGTGATGCCTCTGGCAGCCCCGATCGGCTCCAACAAGGGGCTTGTGACACGCGAGCTGCTGAAGATTATCATAGAGCAGAGCCGTGTGCCGGTAGTCGTTGACGCCGGACTGGGCGCCCCCTCCCATGCCGCCGAGGCTATGGAACTCGGAGCCGACGCCGTGCTCGTGAACACCGCCATAGCGGTGGCCGGAGACCCCGTGCGCATGGCACGCGCTTTTGCCGACGCCACAGTGGCAGGGCGTGAAGCCTACGAGGCCGGACTGGGCGCCATAGCCGACCATGCCGAAGCCTCCTCCCCCCTCACATCGTTCCTCATGGACTGACAAACATTTACCCACATGTTTTCGGAATATCTAAAGACACATTACGACTGGGACACCACCACCCGGGAGATAATGGCCATGACAGCCGGCGACGTGGAGCGTGCCTTAGCCAAAGAGCATCTCGACGACCGCGATTTCATGGCACTGATCTCCCCTGCCGCCGCCCCATACATAGAGACAATGGCGCGCCGCAGCAAAGCGCTCACCGAGCAGCGCTTCGGCAAGACGGTGAGCATCTTCATACCGATGTATATCACCAACTCCTGCACCAACTCCTGTGTGTACTGCGGCTTCAACCGGCACAACAAGTTCGCACGTGTGGTGCTTACTCCCGAACAGATAGAGGCCGAGTGCAAGGCCATCAAGGCCATGGGGCCGTTCGAGAACCTGCTGTTAGTGACGGGAGAGAACCCCGCCGTTGCCGGCACAGACTACATAGAACGCGCCCTGCAGGTATGCCGCCCCTATTTCAGCAACCTCACCATTGAGGTGATGCCCCTACCGACGGAGGATTACGCACGCCTGACCCATTCGGGCCTCAACGGCGTGATCTGCTTCCAGGAGACCTACAACCACCAGCGCTACAAGGTTTATCATCCGGCAGGGATGAAATCGAAATTCGAGTGGCGCTGTGACGGATTCGACCGCATGGGACAGGCCGGAGTGCACAAGATAGGGATGGGAGTGCTCATCGGCCTTGAGGACTGGCGCACCGACGTGACCATGATGGCACGCCACCTCATGTACCTGCGCAAACGCTACTGGCAGACCCGCTATTCGGTGAACTTCCCGCGCATGCGGCCGTCGGAATCGGGCTTCCAGCCCAATGTGGTGATGTCGGACCGCGAGCTTGCGCAGCTCACCTTCGCATTCCGCATTTTCGATCCGGATGTAGACATTTCATACTCCACCCGCGAGAACCATACCTTCCGCAACAACATGGCCACACTCGGCGTGACCACCATGAGTGCGGGATCGAAGACCGATCCGGGAGGTTATGCCACTTATCCCGACGCTCTGGAGCAGTTCGCCATCAGCGACCCCACATCGCCGGCACAGGTGGCGGCAGACCTGCGCGCGCTCGGACGTGAGCCGGTATGGAAAGACTGGGATCGCGTATTCGACTGACCCCGATGGAAACCATAAAGGATCTCACCGAAAGATATTCCCGGCAGACGATGCTGCCGGGATTCGGCGATGAAGGGCAGCGGAAACTGCTTGATGCCTCAGTGCTCATAATCGGAGCCGGGGGGCTGGGAGCGCCGGCCGCCACTTACCTCACAGGCGCGGGCGTGGGCCATATCGGGATCGCCGATCCTGATACAGTGAGCCTGTCGAACCTCCAGCGCCAGACGCTCTACAGCGAGAGTCAGGTGGGAGAGCCGAAGACCACATGTGCCATCAGGCGCCTCTCTGCCCTGTCGGGTGTGCCCCGCTTCACTCCCTACCCGGAAGGGATCACCCCCGACAACGCCATCGGGCTTGTAAGCCAGTATGACCTCATACTCGACTGCACCGACAATTTCGGCACCCGCTATCTGATAGACGAGGCATGCCACGAGTGCGGCAAACCGTGGGTGCACGGCGCAATAGGGGAATTCCACGGACAAGTGACGGTATTCAACTACCGCAGGGGGAGAAGATACACCGAACTTTACCCCGACAAGGAAGCCCTCTGCTCGCTGCCCCGCAAAACCATGGGAGTAATAGGGGCAGTGCCTGGTGTGATAGGTTCCATACAGGCGTCTGAGGCCATAAAGCTAATAACCGGTATCGGAGAACCGCTCGAAGGAAGACTTTTCACCATCGACATGCTCTCCATGGATACCGCAATAATCGATTTCTGAAATCAAAATTATCCAATTCATTATACGATTTTCAATGAGTTCATTTGACCAATATGCGTCTGAATATGACAGCTGGTTCCTTCAGAATCCCAATGTGCTCCTGAGCGAGGTGCGTCTGGTAGCCTCCACCCTCGCCGACGCCCCCGGCCCGATACTTTCCGTGGGATGCGGAAGCGGCCTGTTCGAAAAAATAATGCGCGACGACTTCGGCATTGTGGTGTCGGAGGGTGTTGAGCCGTCGACAGGTATGGCCGAAATCGCCGGCAAACGCGGCATGACGGTAACCGTGGCCACCGCCGAGGATTTCGATTACCCCGCAGGGAAATACGGCACTATAATCTTCAACGGTTCCCCGAGCTATATCACCGATCTTGCCACAGTGCTGCGCAAGGTTTATGACGCGCTCCCCGAGGGTGGACGCGTGATACTGGTGGATGTGCCCAAGGAGAGCACATACGGCCAGATGTACAATCTCGCCAAGGCGCTCGGCACATGGGACGATCCCCTGCTTGAAGGATGCTACCCCCCGAACCCCTACCCTATCGAATTCGTAAAACAGGCCAACTGGCGCACTACAGCCGAAAAAATGCGCCTGATGGAGGAGGCAGGGTTCAAGAATCTGTGCGCCTCACAGACACTCACCACCCATCCGCTCTACTCCGACCTCAAGGCCGAGGAGCCTCAACCGGGCTATGACCGCGGCGATTATGTGGCTGTATCAGCCGTAAAATAACATTGTATACATATGACCACCGACCAGAAAAAATGGAGCGCAGAGGCATGGGATGCCTCCCTTCCCGTATATGAGGCCATACTGCGCCTCCCGTTCATAACAGAACTCGCCGACGGCACACTCGATCCGGCCATCTTCAGACGCTATATCGAGCAGGACAATCTCTACATTACGGAATACAGCCGCGTGCTCGCCCATATAGCCTCACGCCTCGAGGATATCGACGACATGGACGCGTTCCTGAAATTTGCCGGCGACGGAGTGCTGATGGAAAAAGCGCTCCACTCGATGTATGTGAGCGAAGGCACACGCGAAATGTCGCCAGTATGCCTCTTCTACACTTCCCTGCTAAAATCGCAGGCGATGGAGAGTGTGGCTGTGGAGGCCGCGGCCATTCTCCCCTGCTTCTGGATCTATCTGGCTGTAGGGAAACATATCCTCTCTATCGCGAAACTGGAGAACAATCCTTATGCCGACTGGATCAGAGCCTACAGCGATCCTGCCTTTGACGCCTCCACTGAAAAGGCGATAGCCATATGCGACAAGCTGGCGGAACGCAGCGACGAGGCTACCCGCGCCCGCATGACCGATATCTATGTGAAGGCATCGCGCCTGGAATGGCTTTTCTGGGAAAGCGCCTACTCTCCCCGCCCCTGGCCGGTGTGAGACGAAGATATCAAGGCACATAATTGATTGACTGAAAACAATGAAATACAATACAGCTTTGACAATAGCCGGTAGCGATCCCTCGGGAGGCGCCGGCCTGCAGGCCGACCTAAAGACCTTCTCGGCTCTCGGCGTATATGGCGCCTCGGCAGTTGTGGCCGTTGTAGACGAGAACACCGTAGGGGTGTACGGCGTGCATCCG
>CADFRV010000001.1 GCA_902836725.1 Muribaculaceae bacterium | reverse complement strand
CGTCATCAGCCACTCCTACAGATGCCCAGTTGGCACATCCTCCTGAAGGCACATAGAACGATTGGTTCACGCTTTTGAAATTGCGGGCATCGGCGTCGCCGACAGCCACGAACATCGGATACAGATCAAGAGGCACACCGGTAAGCCCCTCCTTCTCACCCATCCATGACGCTACGGTTTCCCCGTTCAGCATCTTGCGGAGATAGGGAGCGGCAGAGGCATACTTCTTGTCGGAGGCATTGGCGAATATCATGTTTCTGTTGGGACTTCCGCCATCTATCCAGTAACTCCAGTTCTCTTCAAGGGTACATCGGAAGGTTGTGGCACGGAAACCGCTGTAACCGGCATGGCCGAAGTCCTCGATTATCACAACGATCTCACCTGCGTCGGTTATGATAGCCGAAGGCATGCCGTCACGACAGCCTGGACGGAAACTGACTCGTTCCGGGGTACTCCACGTAAGCCCGTTGTCATATGAACGGCTCACCTTTATATCCTGCTCGCCTGAAGACGTGAATGTTCCTTCATCTGAAAAGTAGCAGTGTACCTCACCGGAAGGGAGCTGAAGGAAAGAGGGCTCCCACACACCGTCGATGAACAGATGCTGCGCGTCGTAGACAAAAATAGGATCGCTCCAGGTCTTCCCGAGATCTGTGCTCCGGCTCACACGGATGCCGAATTTACGATCTTCAGTATAGGGTTCTGTGGGTCGCGGATTCAGGCCGAGCAGCAGTGTACCGTCGGCAAGCTGAGTGAAATCGGGAGAGCCATAGCCGAATCCCTCCGGATTACGTATGGCAAGTTGCGGGGTTGTCCATGTCTTTCCGTAATCAGAACTGAACGTATAGGCCACTCCACCGGCATATCCCCCCATAACCATCAGCCGACCGTCCTGAAGCTGAATCATGCGTCCGTAACCGCCACTGTTAGGGAGTGGCAGACAACGGGTTGACTGGTCCCAATAGATACGCGACCGGTCGTACGGCTCGTGCCTGTCAGCACGTGCCATAAACTGCACGGCTCCTGCCATTACAACAGATGCTACAATCAATCTACTGATAATCCGCGACATGAATATAACTTATTTTATTATTTCTTTTATTACCACATTTCCCTGACGGCGGATATACACACCCCCGGCGGGATTTTCAACACGCATACCCTGGAGGTTATAATACTCAACGGGGCCATCTGACACGAAATCAGCCGCAGGGACATCAATACCTACCTGAGGACTGGGGACCAACCTGAATTCGGGCCAGGTCCACGACTGGTTGCTCTGGGTATCGGGGATAGCCTCTTTGCGATGCTCGTTTGTGCGACGGTCTGAGATCTCCACATTCACACGCATTGTTTGCTCCACACGGGGGCCTGACACTCCAAGCGCTTTCCAAGGGATTGCAATCTCAAGCATGTAATATGAGCGTGCCTTGTTCACCACATACTGTATTCCTTCGGGCATCTCCTCCACAGCCTTCCATTTGTTGGTCTCTCCGGTAGTGAAGGTCAGGGTGCCGTCGACATTCATGAACAGACGGTACATCCCTGCCTGTGGATAGGTGTCGGTGGTGTTGGTCATGTCAAGCGTCAGATACACACCGTCTTTTTCTATCTGGTCTGTTATTATGGCATTGTCCTGCACATAACTGAAGAAATACAGGTTGTCATTATCATACAGGAAGTCATGTGTGGAACGGGTGCGGCATTCCTCACCGAGTATTATCTGCTCGGCCTTTCCAACAGTCCAGTTCTCGCTGGCGAAAGTACCATCGATTTCAGGAGTGCCGAATTCTGCTTTTACATAATCCAGCACACGTCCTTCCATCAGAGTGATCTGAGCGCCCTGATTGGGCCCGCTTAGGGACCCAAGTGCGAACACCTGGTCATCGAAACCTACATTGATGGAGTTCCAGAGCGAGCGGCTGTCTGCATCGCGCTTGAAGGGGCGCGATACCTGCTTGAAATCGAGAGCATCCTTACTCCCGACGGCCACGAACATATCCTCGTTTCCACCTGTGCGGCCACCGCCGAGCCCCTGCCATGAGGCGAGCGTAAAGCCCGAAGGAAGCTTGCGTATATATGGTGCAGCCGACAGGGCCTGCCTGTCCGCGGAATTTGCAAAAATCATATGCCGGCGGTCGCTGCTGCCGCTTACCCAACAGTCGTGCCAGTTCTGCTCTACAGTGCAACGCATTGTGGTAGCGCGGAAACTGTCATATCCAGGTTGGCCGTTGTCCTCCACAATCACCACTATGTCACCTGCGTCGGTGATAATGGCTGACGGCATACCGTCGCGGTGGCCGCTGCGGAAAGTCACCCTCTCGGGATCGCTCCATGTGAGACCTTTATCGAAGGAGCGGCACATGGAGATCTCCTGCTCACCGCTCTGGGTATAAGGATGCTCATTTGCGAAATAGCAATGCACCTCGCCGTCGGGCATCTCAAGGAAGGAGGGTTCCCAACAGCCATCCTCACCTTTAAAGCTTGCATCATAGATATATATCGGGCCTTCCCAGGTCTCTCCGTTATCGGTAGAACGCATAGTGCGTATGCCGAATTTGCGGTCTTCGCTGTAGGGTGTGCCCGGGCGGGGATTGTATCCTACCAGTATTGTTCCGTCGGAAAGCTGTATCAGGTCAGGCACGGCATTTCCCACTTTGTCGGGATTCGGAGCTATCAGTTCGGGAGAGGTCCAGTTCTTGCCCTTGTCCAGACTGTAGCATACTTTTACACCCGAGGGACCGTATGACTCCGCAGCCGCCATGAGACGCCCGTCCTGCAGCGTGATCAGACGTGCATAGTTACCCGACTGGAACAGCACCTTCTGTGTGGAGATATCCCAGAACAGACGCGGATATTCATACGGAGTATGGTAACGTGCGCCCGCTCCGAAAGAGACCGCCAGCGCTGCGCCAAGGCACAATATATTTTTCAGTACTTTCATTAATATATAATTGGTTTATCGGTTATTGATTTCAAAGTATAATCAGGGGATCACCACCTTGCGGGCCACATTACCCTTCCGGCTTATGAAAATGCCCCCTTTGGGATCGGCGACTCTCATCCCCTGCAGATTGTAGAACTCCTCGGGGGTATCGTTGTCCTCTGTCACCACATCGGTCTCCACATCCTCTATACCGGAACCTTCATTCGGCACAAGGCGAAACAGGGGCCATGTATATGAGGAATATGGCTGTGCCTCAGGGATGACCTCGTTGCGGTAACCGTCGGGCCGGATATCGCGCACTGCCACATTCACTCGCATATCGCGCCCGAGTGGAGCAGAATCCATACCGAACACACTCCAGGGAATGGCCACCTCGAGCATGTAATATGTCTTTTTGACATTCGCCACATACTTCACACCCTCGGCCGCAGGAGCTTCGTGAAACTCTCCTCCATCACCATAGGCGAATTCTGCTTTTCCATTGGTATTAAGGAAGAACGTGTAAACACCTTTCTGTGGTGATGAATCACATATATTGTCAATATCTATGCTGAGCTGTACACCGTCGTTCACTTCGGAGTCGTTCACCAGAGTGCGATCCACCACATAACTTACAAAATATAAGTTTTCGTCATCATACAGGAAATCATGGTTGGAACGATTACGGAAATACTGTCCCATCAGCACCTGCGTGGCATTCTTGCATGTCCAGTCTTCCTTCACGAAATTGCCGTCGATCGTAGGGGTTCCATAATTGGCCTTGAAATCGCGCACGGCGTTGCCGCGCATGGTATATATGGCATTCGAGCCACCGATTGAAGCAACGGCGAACACGGTGTTGTCGAATCCTACACTCACGGAGTTCCAGTGTGCGTGCTCGTCGGCGTTTACACTGAATGGCTGTGACAGCTGGCCTATATTGCGACCATCCTTGTCGCCCACACCCACATACATGTCGTATCTGTCCTGCGGCCAGTTTTTGCGTCCCCAGAAATCACCCATCCAGGAAGCTATGGTTTCTCCCGACGGGAGCTTGCGGATATAGGGTGCGGCAGAGACGTAATTCTTGTCGTCCTCGTTTTCGAAAATCATGTCGCGACGGTCGCTCGCACCATCAACCCAGCAGTCTTCCCAGTTCTGCTCCAGAGTGCAGCGCATGGTAGTGGCGCGGAAACCGTGGTATCCCGGATGGCCGTTATCCTCCACGATAACCACTATCTCGTCATTGTCAGTAAGGATCGGAACTGGCATACCGTCGCGTGAACCTTCACGGTACGAAACACGTACCGGATCGGTCCATGTAAGTCCTTTGTCAAAAGAGCGGCACATAGAGATCTCCTGATCGCCGTTGTCTCCAGTGTAGGGGTGCTCATTCGCGAAATAGCAGTGTATCTCACCGGAAGGGAGTTCAAGAAACGCAGGTTCCCAGCAACCTTCCGTACCGCGGAACCCCGCGTCGTAAATATATATGGGATCGCTCCAGGTCTCGCCGTTGTCGGTGGACCGGACGCAGCGTATGCCGAAATGGCGCTCCTCGCTCCACGGCTCGCTCGGGCGCGGATTATAACATACCATGATTGTGCCGTCCTCAAGCTGGATAACATCAGGCACTGCCACCGGCACACCGTTGCCATTACCGGCGACTGTCCGTTTCCCCTGCCAAGTGTAACCATTATCAAGACTGTAGGCCACCGTGATTCCGCTGTAGGTGCCGTATGTCTCGGCCACAGCCAGGAGACGACCGTCCTGCAAGGGGATTATGCGGCAATAATTGCCTGCCTCGAATATCATCTTGCGGCTCGTGAGATCCCACATTATGCGGGTCACATCAATCGGCTCGTGATATTCAGCGACTGCGCCCAGAGGTATGGCCGCCAGGGTCGTCGCAACAAGAAAACTGGAAAATTTCATGGTCTATATTTAAAATAAGTAGCTGTCGGAAAGTGTTGTTGTCAGAAATGAAGCGGTATACGTAGCCTCTGAAACATGATACGGCGCGGTTTGTCTCACAGCCCCGAAATTTAACTGCTACTTCCAAGCATGCCACAGAGACGCCACAAACGCGATTGCTTAATCAAAGTTACGTAAAAATATGGATACAGACTTAATGTCACGTTATGTTTAACACAGTGTGCGTCACACAAACGCCAGTATACAGCATGGGTGTCGCAGAGCGGGCCACAGCCTTTACTCTGCAACACCCACGTGTTTCTCTAAGAAATTATCCTGTGACAGGAGTTTTTATTTCACAGTGACAGTCACGACGCAGGTTGATTCCACCGTAATGGCAGGATTGGATGCATGTGTTGCCACAAAACGATAGGTTACGGGGGAAGTGAAATCCACAGCTGCTCCGGATGTCTGCTCCGTGTCGCCGATGAACACTTTCTCGTTGGCAGGATCATTCAGTGTGAAATCAGGAGCGATGGCGGTGATATCAGTACCGGCAGGTACTTCGATATTGATGGCGCATGTGGAATAATCATACTCGCTGCGCTCGAGTTTCGCGGTGACACCGGCAAGTTTGAACGTCTTGAACTCTCCGTAATAGAGGGTATAGAGACGATAGTCGCGTACACCACCCGAACCTGCTGTCGAACGGATATCGAACACTTTGGCCAGATCATAGCGGGAAGCCGACATGTTCGGCTTGTAATCTTCTTCGGGAGCGCTCTCCTCTTTCAACACTACCGATGCCGAGGGGGAGTCCTGATAGATGGAGAGACGCTGGTTGCGGAGAGCCACATTCACATCCTTCCCCTTGTAAAGCACCTTGCGCGAAAGCGCCAGACGCCAGTCCTTATCGTTCACCAGATCGGCATACACCTCATTGATATTAAGCACATTGACAGAAACGTCCTTAATGGTGTTCACATCGTCAGTCACGGTCACCCATACTGAAGTAGTATCACTCAGGAGCGAGTTTCCGGCGTCTTCATGATTCGTGGCCACACATACCACATGGTAGATACCCGGTTTCTGATAAGCATATGTAAGAAGTCCTTTGTTGACCACAAGTCCGCTATTGGCTTCGGTACGAAGTTCGTAGTCATGTGTCTCGTCGCCTGGATATACAACCACATTGTCGGCATTGCCGATAAAGCGCAGCTGCATAGACTCGTTCACCTCGTAGTGGTTCTTGTCTACCGAGATCGCTGCCGTGGGCTGGGTCGCTTCCTTGTCATCGCAGGAGGCGAACATTGCGGCGACACCTGCCAGCAGCATTATGGAATATTTTGTTATCTTCATTTGTCTGGAAAATTAATAATGGATAATTACTAATTGCTCACACTGTGATTAGTAACCGGGGTTCTGTGTCACCACGCCATTGGATATGTCTATCTCGGTCTGCGGGATGGGGAAGATCTCGTTGACTCCCTCACGGAACAGCTGCCCGCGGTGGTTGATCACATCGCTCGCATAAGAGTGGATCAACGCGGCAGCACGTCCCTGGCGCACTATGTCGAAGAAGCGATCCCATTCGAAGGCAAGCTCCATGCGGCGTTCTTTCCAGATGGCGTCACGCAGATAACCGTAGCCGCCGGCAGAGGTAGTGATGTCGTAGTTGTTGATCTTGCTCACGACCTTCTGGTTGGAGTTCAGTTGCACCAGCGCCTCCTGCGGACGGCCGCTCTCATTGAGAGCCTCAGCATATGTCAGCACTGCCTCGGCATAGCGGAGCACGCGGCGGTTCTTGCCGGAGTCATCGGTATATGTGGGCTGGTCCATCTTAGGTGTCCACCATTTCAGAGGCGACCAGTTGCCCGGGCCGTTGGCCACACCGGATCCGTCCGGTGTCTGGCTGTTGTGGGTAAGTACGAAAGTGCGACGGATGTCAGTGCCGAAGATAACTTCCAGACGCTTTTCTGAAGTCTTGAGCGCGGGATTCCAGTTGGCTCCGAAAAGGTTCCAATATATGCCGGTACCCTCGTTGGTATCACCACCAGTGCCGTCGCCGCTCTCCTTGAACACGATTTCCCAGATAGATCCGGCGCAGAATTCACCTGCGATATAGAACTGCTCGTAATATTGGATCGGGTTACCGTATGAGTCTACATAGTCGAGACGGTATGCGTTGCCCATCTCGGGGCAAAGAGTTTCAAGGGTCTCGGCAGATTCGTTCTCTGCGAGAGCCCATACCGGCTTGAACCACAGTTTCTCACGAAGGGTTTCCCAGTCAGTGTCGGGATAACGCTCGTCAAATTTCAGCATCTGACGGAATGTCATCGTTTTTTTTGCTACGAAATAGTCACCTATCTCGGCACACTGCTGCCACTTGACTGAACCGTCACCAGGTTTTGCCTGATACATCAGCACCTTCATCAGAAGTGCCGCGCAGGCACCGGCGCTAACCTTACCGGAATTGCTGTCGGTGAAACGGGCCGGAAGCATGATCAGAGCCTCTCGCAGGTCTTTTTCGATATACGCATAGCAGTCTTCTAGCGAGGAGCGGGGCACAACAAGTTTCTCTACTGTCTCTACCTCCGGACGGATAGGCACACCGCCGAACGTACGCACGAGATTGAAGTAGAAATATGCACGAAGGAACTTAGCCTGGGCGTAGATGTAGCGCACATTGCGGAAATCATCGGTCTCATGGTTTGAGAGACGTACGCGATCCACATTGGCTATCACCTGGTTCGCACGATGGATCGCCTTATAATAGATGGTCCAGCGGTTGAGGATATAAGGGTTAGAGGTATTGAACTGGAAATTCACCAACTGCCCCATATGAGAGGTAAGACCTTCGTCATTACCGATCATGTCATCTCCGCAGGCTTCGCCGAAACGCCAGTCTGTATCCTGCATCGCGTCAGATTGGAGTATATCATATGTGGCGTTGAGGGCCGTCTGCAGTTTATAGGTAGTATCGTAATAGTTGGTATCGACGCTATTGCCTTGTACTGGCTCGTCGAGGAAATCGTTGCAGCCTGTAAGGGCGAGCGAGCCCGCTGCCAAAGCCACAGCCGACATAAGACTGAGGGCTTTGCGTGTTGATTTCTTATATATATTCATAACAGTGAGATCTTTGATGGATTAGATGCCGAATTTGATGCCGAAAGTGAACGAGCGTGCCTGAGGATAGTTACCGTGGTCTACACCCATTGCGGTATTGGTACTCTCGGTACCCTCCAGACGACCGACTTCGGGGTCGAAACCGTCGTATTTGGTCCATGTGCAGAGGTTATATGCAGTAGCCGAAAGGGTTAAACTCGACAGGCCGATGCGCTTGATAAGCTCCGGTTTGAAGGAATAACTCAGACGCAGCTCTTTCAGGCGACAATAGCTACCGTCCTTAACGAAGAAGTTGGAAGAGCGGAAGTTACGGTTGGTATCGCTTGTACGCGCTGCGGGTATCTCGGCGCCGGGGTTCGGTGTGAACCAAGGACGCTGTTCATCTACTGCGGCGCTCCAGTGCTGGCTACGGTAATCAGCTGCCACGTTGCCGGCGGCGGCATTGTAAAGGTAATAGTCCATTACGTTGAACAGTTTGTTACCGGTCTGGCCCTGGAAGAAGGCACTCAGCTCAAAACCGTTCCACATGAGGTTGATGGGCACACCGAACACAAAGTTGGGAAGCGGCGAACCGAGGTATGTGCGGTCTTCTGCCGTGATCTGGCCGTCGCCGTTGAGATCCTTGAAACGGAAGTCACCAGGCTTAGTGCTCTGGTCTGCGTCGTTCTTACCGGTCTCATACTGGGCGGAAGCCTTTATCTCATCCATGCTCTGGAAGATGCCGTCGGTCACATAACCGTAGAATGAACCGATAGGACGACCGACTGCGGTCTTGGTCACATAGTCCACGATTGATCCCTCGCCGATGTATGCTCCATAGATAGGCTCGTTGCCGGAACCCAGAGAGGTTACCTCGTTCTTGATCCACGACAGATTGAAACCTACGTCGAAGGAGAATTTGCCGAAGCTGCGGCGATAGGTAAGGCTACCTTCCACACCGTAGTTCTTTACAGCGCCGGCGTTGGTCATCGGGTTGGAGTTCAGACCTGCCGATCCCACTGTCGGCACGGCGATAAGCATGTCAGTAGTTTTCTTGTTGAAGTATTCCACACCGAACAGGATGGTGTTGTTCAGGAATGCCATGTCAAGACCGACGTTGTATGTCTCGGTCTTCTCCCATTTGATATTGTCGTTGCCGATTGTGAGGGCCGAGGCACCTGGCTGAAGCACATGGTTGCCGTTGCCGTACGGATAGTTCAGCTGAGTGGTCAGGTAAGTATAGCGGGCGAGTTCGTCGATACGGTTGTTACCGAGTTTACCCCAGCCCACACGCAGCTTGCCAAGTGTCATCCATGTCTGGTCGCGCATGAAGGATTCAGAACTGAATTTCCATCCCAGAGATACCGAGGGGAAGTAGCCCCAGCGGTTGTCTTTGTTAAATTTGGAGGAACCGTCGATACGGATATTGGCCTGCAGCAGGTAGCGGTCGAGAACGTTATAGTTTACACGGCCAATGAAACCGACAGCTGTCCATTTGCGGTCAAGGCCATAGGTCTTGTCACCTGTGAAACCGCTTGAGAGATACCACTGGTCAGGATCGTTGGTAGGAGTACCTCTCTTTGTGGATTCCTGGAAAGAGGATTTGAAACCCTCGGCAGTCTGACCAACCAGGGCGGTGATGCTGTTGATCTTGTCCTTGTCGCTCCAGTTGAAAGTTAACAGGTTGTTGATCTCCCACTTGTTGGTATTGTACTTGTACTGATATATGGTGGAAAGGTCAGACATCCCGAAATCCTCCACGAGTTTGCCTACTTCGGAGAATTCCTTGGTTGTCTCGGGCTGCAGATAATATGCTGCCTTGAACTGGTAGTTGAAGAACTTGAGGAAATTTGCGGAAAGAGTGATATTCGCGTCAAAGCGGTCACTCTTGATATCGCGGTGGTAACGCTCGATACGTGCGAGCGGATGGTTGGAATCCCAGTAACCCTTGTCGTTGTACACACGGGTCATGGGGTTGATGTTGAGGGCGTCCTTGAGCACTGAGCCTGAACCGCCGGGCACCAGGTCGCGGTCTTCGTTCACGTAGCTCATGTTCACGATAAGGTCAAGCCATGAGGAGAGTTTCTGGGTGAGGTTCATACGTGCGTTGAAACGCTTGTAATCGGAACCCTTGATGATACCTTTCTCATCGAAGTAGCTTGCGCTGACCATGAATTTGGTGTTGTCGTTACCGCCGCTTACAGAGGCAGCATACTGCTGCTTCACACCTGTGCGGGAGATGGCGTCATACCAGTTCTCCTTGCCGCGCTGGTGGTAAAGGCTCATGGCATCAGCCTTGGCGGGGTCAAGTTCAAGAGTACCGTCTTCTTTCTTGCTCATATTGAGCACGCCGTCGGCGGAATAACGTGTAGTTCCGTTGATGTAATCCATCAGCACGGCATAATCCTCCATACCCATCATATCGATTTTCTTCCAGGGGTTGGAGAAACCTGCGTAACCGTCGAAAGTCACTGTCACTTTACCTTTCTCGCCACCTTTGGTTGTGATGCTCACGACGCCGTTGGCCGCACGGGCACCATACACGGCTGAAGACGCCGCATCCTTGAAGATCTCGATATTGGCGATGTCATTGGGGTTGATGTGGTCGATATTATCTACGATAAAGCCGTCCACTACATAGAGGGGGTCGGCGTCGTTGACTGTACCTGTACCACGTATCTTTATAGTTGTGGCTCCACCGGGAGCACCGCTGTTCTGGATAATATTGACGCCGGAAGCCTTGCCCTGCAGAGCCTGGAGGGCAGAACTTACAGGCACGTCGTTCACATCCTTTCCGCTTACGGAAGAGATGGAGCCGGTGATATCGCTCTTGCGCTGCACACCGTAACCGATCACAACCACTTCGTCAAGGGCTGTGGTGGTCTGTTTCATATCCACGTCAATGGTTTTGCGTCCGTCCACTTTCACCTCTACAGGTTCGTAGCCTACGCTCGAGAACACGAGAGTGGCGTTAGAGGGAACGGTAATTGTGTATTTGCCATCAATATCGGTGGCGACACCGTTGGCTTTGGAACCTTTCTGCATTACAGTGGCTCCGATCATCGGTTCGTTTTCAGCCGTGTCCATTACGGTACCGGACACAGTGATGTTCTGTGCCGCCAGGGTCAGGTTGACGGTTGCTAATATAAACAATATGAACAACCTTTGTAATTTTGTCTTAAACATACTTGCACTGCTTAGCAATTGTTTCATTGCGTTGTAGGTAAAAATAGGAGGAGGTAGCGATTTAAGGATAGATCTGGGAGTGATAATAAGGATCGGTTCAATAATTCATAAAGCCCTGTCCGGATTAATAATCATTCCGAAAGAAATTTTTCGTAACTTCTTCGGTAAAAAGCGGTCATGGACCATAAAGAATCTGTTGGTTTCGGACAGTAGGCCGGAAAAGAGGGAAAAGTGGGTGTGCCCTCGCATTGTGAACGGGGCACACCCGCTTTTTTAGTTTAGTGTCCAGTTATTTATTTGATAATAACCTTTGTTGCCTTATCACCCTGGCGACGGATGTACATGCCGGGAGTGTTGGCGTTTACACGCATACCCTGTACGTTGAAGTACTCTGCAGGAGCGTCTGTGTTCACGTCGGTAGCAACATTTTCAACACCGCCGACACCGTCAGCAATTTCCTTACGTGTACGGAACTCGATATCCATAGTATCGGGGTTCTTTTTAAGGTCGGCTTCGGGGTTGGTATACTCGTAGCAGTAGATGTTCTTTGTAGAGTTTGCAAAGAAGATCAGCTTGCCGTCGAGGTTACGGAGTGTGTAAGCCATGTCATCGGTAGGATGGAGGTTGGAGATAGTCACAGGTACACCGCCGTCCACTTTGTCAAGACGGGTGATAGTCCAGTTGTGACCGTCCTTTTTACCGGAGTTGCTCCAGTAGAGTGAACCGTTCACTACGGTAAGTTCACGTGTCCATGTAGCGCCCTTGCCGGGGTTGAAGTCATACTGTACCCATGTTTTCTCGCCGTCGCATACGTTCAGCTCGCCGCCATACTGCACGGGGTCGGTAACGCCGTCACGCATACCGCGGTTGCAGCAGAATACATAGTAACCATCGAATTCAACACCATCGTCGGGATAAGAGTGTGAATCCTGTGTGGGAGCATAGGTGTCGCAGTCGAAGATCTTGTAATCTCCCTCCTCGCAGTTTGTCATACCAAGCTCGTTGCCGACTTCAGGAGTATAGGAGCGGAAGAATATATGACCCATTGCAGGACGGCCAACTTTTGTCACACCACCGCCGTTACCCATAGGTACGCCATTATCATCAAGGTTGTTGGGGTTTGAAGTGGGGTTTGTATTGAAGATTTCGTATGTACCCTCTTCTGTTCCGTCGGTTGCCCAGGGCTCATTACCGGAATCCCAAGACCATGCCTTGAAGAAAAGTTTCTCGTTATAGAAGTTGCAGAGGTGAGCGATAGCAGCACCATTGGTAGAACCTTCATAAGTGGAGTTCTTGTTTACCTCACGGTTGATATCCTTCACCATATAGGTGCCGTCAGCAGTACCGTCGGTTACCCAAAGTTCGTCGCCGTAAGTAATACCGTCCTTGTCAGCAACATCACCGATAAAGAACACTTTGCGACCTACACGTACGACAGGACCAAAACGGTTGTCAAGAGGCTCGCGGCCGGGGAACATGGTTTCAACCTCTTTCACGAGAGATGTACCGTCCTCTGTACCGTCTGAGACCCAAAGCCAGCGCTGGCCATTCTGTCCGTAGGTTTCCGAGTCCATATCCTTTGCAAAGAACACGAACTGTTTTTCGTTGAGCTGGCAGAAACCGAGAGGATCGGAGTCGCCGATCATATGGATATCTGCTACCATGTATGTACCTTCTTCAGTACCGTCAGAGATCCAGAGTTCCTGACCATTCTCGCCGTCATCTGCAGAGAAAACGACTTTGTCGTTAAAACGTGTAGGATACTGGATATTGGAAGTTGCCATTCCGGGGTTGATATCCTTTACCATATGTGTACCGGCCTCTGTGCCGTCTGTTACCCAGAGTTCTTCGCCGTGAACACCGTCGTCCGCGCAGAAAAATGCCTTGTAACCTTTATCTGCCGATCCGGCGATTGCGATAGTCTTGGGACCGTAGTCCTTTTCCTCGTGGTCAACGTTTGCTGCCACACCGTCGGGGAGAAGGGAGGTCATTTTGCCACCGGCTCCTTCGGGAACCTGAACATCAGCGGCCGACACATTCATTCCTGCCACGCAGGCAAAAGCTGCGGCTGAGAGGAGTAAAGATCTCTTTTTCATGTTAAAAAGTTAAAGATAAATTAAATAGATAGGTTAACTGTTATACAGAATTATAATCGAGGTCGGCTTATGCCGCCCTACAATCGTTTAAGGTATCACAACTTATGGGGAAATATTGATTGGCCGGTATCAGTAACTGCTGCAATTCACTTATCACACACATTCATTTACTACTATCGGAGTTAATATCTTTATGTGCGGCATACATGCCGCACATAAAGCCCCATGGGGCTGATTTCACTCGTAAAATCAAAAAAACGAACGGAAACCGGCACTCTTGCCGAAACCGATTGAGCATATGGCGAAGGGTATCAATAAAACGGCTCGCCCGGCCCCGGACTCTGAATCCGGGGACAGAACGGCACTATGTTATTATTGAAAACCCATCGTAAATTTCACTTCCTTCTCTCACGAACGAAAATGAGGCCTCGTCGCACCGGAACGATACCGTATGCGTCGCAGACTTTAAAAGCGCTGATGAGTAATGGAAGTAATTCATGATTTGTTAAAAAACAATTTCAATTTAAGGTGAACCGACCTTCCGGAAGGCTTTTCGGAAGCCGGCCTGTCAGTTTTTCGATGGCAAATATACAACACTATCTCCCGGATTTATGAGTAAGATTGTGTTTTTAATTAGAAAAAACGTGCAAAAAGGCCTCAAAACGCGGTTTTAACACATCTCTGGACATTCTTACCTGTATTCGTGACATAACCACCCATCGCCTCGCTTACAGGTCGCTATTTTTGCACCATAATTAATAAGAATCAAAAACATCCCGATTTAAGGAATGTGAAACGTGCTTTTCACATTTCACGGCATCAGAGTTCTCCCGAATTAACCAACACTTATTTATAGACCATGAACCGATTTTTATCACCGATGGCTTGCGCAGCTGCCATGCTGGCGATCGTATCCTGCAACAACACCGCAAGACAGACCGCCCAAACAGAAACCGAACAGCCGCAAGGCATGGAAATTTTCTTCGCCGATCCGACCATTTATACTGAAAACGGCAAATACTACCTCACCGGCACACGCAACGCCGAACCGCTCGGATTCACAATGCTCGAGAGTACCGACCTTAAGACCTGGACACTCGCCCGCCCCGACTCCATGATCCTCGCAAAGGGTAAAAACGCATACGGCGACAAGGGATTCTGGGCACCGCAGATATTCAAGGACGGAGACAAATATCTCTATCTCTATACCGCCAACGAGCAGCTGGCACTCGCCAAAGGCGACAGCGTGAACGCCCTCTACACACAGGAGGTAATCGAGCCGATCGACGCATCGGAGAAAAACATCGACCCGTTCCTCTTCCGCGACACCGACGGCAAATACTACCTCTACCATGTGCGCTTCGACAACGGCAACTTCCTTTGGGTAGGCGAATTCAACCCTGAGACCGGCAAAATCGTGGAAGGCACCCTCAAACCCTGCTTCCGCAACGACCAGGCATGGGAAGCCACAGACGCTTATCCAAGCGCGCCCATCATGGAGGGTCCCACAGTGCTGAAGATCGACGATCTCTACTACCTCTTCTACTCGGCCAACCACTTCATGAGCGACGACTATGCCGTGGGTTACGCCACCTCCTCCTCACCCACAGGACCCTGGACCAAGAATCCCGCCAACCCTGTTATCCACCGCAACATCGTGGGTGAAAAAGGATCGGGCCACGGCGATGTGTTCACCGACAACGAAGGAAACATGCGCTATGTATATCACGTGCACCACAACGACTCTGTTGTCAGCCCCCGACGCACACGCATCCTCACACTCAACGTAGACAAGAGCAACGGACAGCCCTACGCCATCACCGCCGACACCACAAGCATCATAGTACCTGTCCGCAAATAACATACACATTATATAATATATAATACCATAACCCCCGGGCGGCTGTCAATGACATCTCCTCACGACTGGAACTGTCACAGGCAGCTGCCCGGCCAACCGATATTACTACCATGAGACAATATCTAATCGCTGCCGCCACACTTCTGGCACTGCAGGCACAAGGCGCCACCGAACTCGCACTGAGAACCCCGGGAGGAGCCGCAACCACTTGCAAACTCACCTCCCAGGCCAACGGAGGCCCCATGAAGCCCGACAACGGAGCCACACTTCCGCTGAAAGTCTTCCGCACCGTCACCACCGACCCCTCGGGCGAGATAACCACAGTGACACTCGAGATCAAAGCCGACCAGACATGCTGGTTCAACATCAGCGAGACCGAGATGCTCGGAACCGATGCCGACCACAACAGCTGCGAATTCTACATGCCCGGCTTCTGGTACCACCATAACCTCCGCTCACCCAAAGAAGCACCATCGTTCCACACCTCCGACAGCTGGCAGGTGCGCGAAGATCGCCTCAGCTCCCCCCTCACCGGCATTTATGAACCGGTATCGGGCAAAGCCGTGACCGTGCTCCGCCTTAACACCGACGACCACGCCGACTGTGTGCTACAGAATCTTTCGGGCGACGTGCTGCTGACAGGACACACCTCTGTAGGATCCACCGGATTCCGCAACATCGACGGCAAACCGGCACTTGTCTACAGCTACCCCTACGTGGAAGCGCCCCGCCGCTACATACGCAAACTCACCCTCATTGATCCCGTGCGCACATTCGAGCGCATAGACAAAGGGGACACCCGCACCATCAAATGGCAGATACGCCGCTCACAAGCCAAAGACTACAGCGATTTCGTGGCCGACGTATGGAACTACACCTACGACACACTCTCGCCCGCCACAGTCGACACCGGACTTGACACCCCCAAAGCCAAAGAACATCTCGCAAGCTACTTCGTAAACAGCTACGTCGACAAATACGACCTCAAATACTACTCCGGAGCCGGAATGCGCACCGACGACTGCGCCAACACCGACCAGTACCAGATCGGATTCGTAGGCCGCACACTCCTCAACGCATTCAACGCCCACGAATACGGCCTGCAGAACAACCGGCAGGACCTCGTGGCAAACGCCGAGAGCATCTTCAGCAGCGCACTCGAGCACGGATTCACCGACAACGGATTCTTCCGCGAATCAGTGCGCCTGCGCGACAACCGCCCCGTAAGCTCACACAGCATCCGCCGACAGAGCGAAGGAGTATTCGCCATGCTCAACTGGCTCGAAGCCGAGCGCAAACAGGGACGCAAACACCCCGAATGGGACGCACGCATCCGCACCACACTCGACAAAATGCTCACACTGCAGCAGCCCGACGGATCATTCCCCCGAAAATTCACCGACGCACTTGAAATCGTCGATCCCACCGGAGGCAGCACACCATGCGCCACACTCCCCATGACAATGGCCTATAAATATTTCAACGACAAACGCTACCTCGAAAGCGCCCGTGCCACAGCCAAGTACCTCGAGACAGAACTTATCGACAAGGCCGACTACTTCTCCTCCACACTCGACGCCAACTGCGAGGACAAGGAAGCGTCGTTCTACGCCTCCACCGCACTCTACTACCTCACACACTGCACCAAAGGCAAAGAGCAGGAACACTACATGGACCTCTGCCGCAAATCAGCATACTTCTGCCTCTCATGGTACTACATGTGGGATGTGCCCTTCGCAGCCGGCCAGATGCTCGGCGACGTAGGCTTCAAATCGCGCGGATGGGGCAACGTATCCGTGGAAAACAACCACATCGACGTCTACATCTTCGAATTCGCCGCCGTACTCGACCGCCTCGCCGAACACTTCTCCGAGCCACGCCTCTCTGGCTTCTCCAACGTCATCAAGACATCCATGCTCCAGCTCATGCCCACACATGACAACATGTTCGACATAGGCAAGCGCGGCTACTACCCCGAGGTAGTGCAGCACACCACCTGGGACTATGGCCGCAACGGCAAAGGCTTCTACAACGACATCTTCGCTCCCGGCTGGACCGTAGCCTCCCTCTGGCAGATGCTCTGCCCCGATCGCGTAGACCGCTTCTTCGCGAAAAAATAAGAACCTGGGAAATAGAAATTAAGAAAAGAGAAATTTAGAAATTAAGAAAAGGAGAAATTGAGAACACAGACGCCTGCCTAATGGCTCTGATTCCTCTGATAACTCTGATATCTCTGATACCCCTCTCAATTTCTTCTTTTCTCCTTTTCTTAATTTCTTAATTTCCCTTTTCTTTACTATCTTTGCCGGACAAAACAATCCAAGAATATACACATGAAAACCAATCTGCTAATCGCCGCAGGTGCCTTGATGGCACTGTCGGCTTGCACCGGTGGCAAAACTGAAACCAGCAATCTTACCGCCTCCGGTCTCGATCCCCAGAAATTCGTAGACGAATACCGCGGCGACTCCACCGCACTCTTCGTGCTCAAGAACGCCAACGGCATGGAAGCATGCATCACCAACTTCGGCGGCCGCGTGGTAACACTCATGGTTCCCGACCGTGAAGGCAAACTCACCGACGTTGTACTCGGCTTCGACAGCATACAGGCTTACTATCCCGAAACCAACGGCACCGACTTCGGCGCCACAATCGGACGCTATGCCAACCGCATCAACCAGGGCCGCTTCGAACTCGACGGCAAAACCTACCAGCTCCCCCAGAACAACTACGGCCACTGCCTCCATGGCGGCGGCGACATGGGTACACGCGGATGGCAATACCGCGTCTTCCAGGCCGACCAGCCCAACGACACCACACTGGTGCTCACACTCAACTCACCTGACGGCGACAACGGATTCCCCGGCAACGTAGTGGCTTCCGTTACATATACCCTCGGTGCCGACAACGCCCTCAACATCGCATACGAGGCCACTACCGACGCACCCACAATCATAAATATGACCAACCACTCATATTTCAACCTCTCCGGCGACGGCAGCAAGCCTGTGGTTGACGATGTGCTCTGGATCAACGCCTCCAACTATACCCCCGTCGACAGCACATTCATGACCTCCGGCGAGATCGCAACAGTAGAAGGCACACCTCTAGACTTCCGCACACCCAAAACCATCGGAAGAGACATCAACGCCGACAACGAGCAGATCCACAATGCCAACGGATATGACCACAACTGGGTACTTGACACCAAAGGCGACATGACAGCATGCGCGGCCACACTCGAGAACACCACCAACGGCATCCGCATGGAAGTTTACACCGACGAACCCGGTGTACAGGTCTACACGGGCAACTTCCTCGACGGCACAGTAACAGGCAAAGGAGGCGTAACACATCCCCAGCGCTCCGCTATCTGCCTCGAGACACAGCACTATCCCGACAGCCCCAACAAACCCGAATGGCCCTCTGTAGTGCTCCGTCCCGGCGAGAAATATACCGGACACTGCACATACCGCTTCACCGTTACACCCGAAGCAGCTGAATAACACCACATAACAGCAACTTAAATTAACAAAAAAGCGCTCTGCAAAGAGCGCTTTTTTGTTTTTACAGGTGTTATAACTACAACCAACTTATTAACTACAGGAGGAACTGAACTATGACAAGAAAAATCATCGCCGCACTTGTGCTCGCAATTTCAAGTGTCACAATGGCATACGCCGACAAATACACCATCCGGCGCGACGCCCTGCCACAGACGGCACAGCAGATGCTTGACGAATACTTCCCGAAAGCGAAAGTCGCAATGATCAAAGTCGACAAACATCTTCTCAAAAAGACCGACTACGATGTGAAGCTTACAAACGGCACCAAAATCGAATTCAGCAACGCCGGAAAATGGACATCTGTCGACTGCAAGACCCGCGCCGTCCCCGAGAACCTGATTCCGAAAGCCATCCGTCGCCATGTGGGCAAGAACTACGCCGACGCCCAGATCGTCTCCATCGAGAAGAAAGCATACGGCTATAAGATCGAACTCTCAGACGGCCTCGAACTCAAATACGACCACATCGGCACCTTCAAAGGCGCCGACATCGACTGACAGAAAAAGCCTTCAGAAGCAAGAAGCAAGAGCATTAGAAGTCAAGCAAGAATAGTTTTGCTGATGGCTCTGATACCTCTGATGGCTCTGATACCTGATACAAAATCTATTCTTGCTTGACTTCTAATGCTCTTGCTTCTTACTTCTCAATTTCATTTCCTGCCGAAATCGGCCGGCACCTCTCCCCACCGGTCTGTATCCCAGCGGAGGATAGGGTTCTCGATGGTATGTGTGCGCAACCAATTGTCCGCACGCTCCAGAAGCTCGAAAATACGTGCATTGCGGGGAGTATGCTCCAGCTTCGAGCGGTGCCCCTTGTTGCGTATCCATGAACGCGCCGTGCGCGAATCGGAATAGATAGGGGTAGTGCGGTCGCCACGCTGATACAGATATGCCAGAGCGTGCACAAGAGCCAGATACTCCGCCACATTGTTGGTGCCGTCATCAAGCGGGCCCAGATGAAACAGCCGCTCCCCCGTCGCGACCTTTACCCCCTGATACTCCATCGGGCCCGGATTACCGGCACATGCGCCGTCCACCGCGATGGCGTCGGCATTGATCTCGGGAATATCCAGAAGCGTAGCACACCGCTCACGCGCCATATCGGCATTGTAGCGGGCGATCTCCTCAATGAGTGCAGCTTCCTCCTGCGCGTCCCCCCGAAAAGCTATCGTAGCGGCAGTCTGGTCGGTAAAAGCCTTGTATTTCGCACCGGGAAAACCGTCGACCTGCGCCAGACAATCCTCCCAGTCCTCATATATTCCAGGTTCACGTCCCACCCACACCACATAAAACTTTCGTGTCGCCATTATTCTTCCTGTCAGCTTAGAGACAACAATATGCGGATATCCGTATGACGCACTCCCGCCAGATGAGCCACCTCCTCGTTCACAGCCTTACCCATAAACGTTAGTGTGGCTTCCTGCAAACCGGGAGTAAGCGGAAGCATCGCCCCCGTGCCCTCGCAGTCGGAAATATGGTTGAGCAGGGTTATGAACGTATCGCTAAGAGCCATGGCAGTGGTGCGCGGCACGGCACTTCCCGAATTTACCAGACAGGCACGCCGGCGCACATTGGCAGCCGGCCCCCCTTCCCCGAAGGAGCAGGCGTCGTTAAACAGTGCGAACGACGTGGCACGCCGCGCATCCTCATCGCCGAACTCCCCGAGATCCACAAGCCTCATCCCCGCGAAAGCCGTGCCCGGATTGCATGAAAGGTCGAAAACGAGGGCTTTGCGTTTGAGAATGCACTCTATGTTCCCTTCGAGCGGGAGCGGCCCCCCTTTTCCGGTTATTATTATCACATCGGCGCTCCGCAGGGCATTCTCCAGGGCATGCTGATGCACAGACGAGCCGATCACCCCTCCGCCGAGCTGCCGCAAGGCAGTGCGCAGCCTGTACACATCGTCGTCAAACATCCTCACCACCGCCCCGAGGCCGAGAGCCGAGCGGGCGGCCGCACACGCGGCCAGACACGACCCTATGATGGTTACCTCGCAGGGCACCACACCGGCGATACCGCCGAGCAGTATCCCCTTGCCGTTCACCGGGTCAGCGAGCATGGCGGCGGCAAGGGTCATGGCACTCCGCCCGTCGAGTTCCGAGATAATGTCGCCGAACGGCCGGTTGCCGGCATCGTCGCGTATGAGGTCTATGGCTATGTTTATTACGCGGCGGTGCAGCAGTTCGGCAATAACCTCCCTGGCATTGCCGCGTGACAGATTGGCCAGACTGAGCAGCAGGGCGCCGCGCCTCAACTGTTTGATATCGTCCACCGGCAGCGGAGCCAGATGTATCACGATGTCTGCCTGAAGGGTCTCATGCCGCGAGGCACGCCGTCCGCCCGCCTTGATGTATGCGTTGTCGTTATAGTGGATCGAAGCGGCTGCCCCCTCCTCTATAAGCACCCTGAAACCGTTGCGTGTAAGTGCCGCCACAGCCTCCGGGGTGAGCGGGAAACGCTTTTCCGCCCTGTTCACACATTTCGGCAAACCTATCGTGGCACGTCGCCTCGGTACAGCTGTCTCCACAGGCGCTTCCATCGGCACCCTTCCATAATCCGTCTCTATAGTCATAAGCTCTTTAATCAAAAAATATTTCAGAGATGCCCTGCCTGTTCCAGCATCCGCCCGAATGCCTCTACCGTATCCGCGATCTCCGCGGCCGACTCAAGCCGGTCCGACCCGAACCGTATCCGCGCCATCCCGTACCACGGGGCGCGCTCGTCAAGTTTCGCGGAAATAAAACCGGCAAGCTCCTCCGGCGACAGACCCGCCAGGAGGGGACGCTGCTCCTGAGCCTCGAGCAAGCGCCGCAGAAGTGTCACATGCGATGCTTCCAGAAGCACCGTCAGGCCGCGGGTGTTCATCCACTCCATATTGCCGCTGTGGCATGGAGTGCCCCCGCCGCATCCCACAATTATATCGTCGCCACTCCCCAGTTCACGGAGTGCCTCGGCCTCGAGCCGCCGGAAAGCCTCCTCTCCACGCACCCGGAATATCTCACGCACGCTCATTCCCTCCCGCTCCTCTATGTGGCGGTCGAGATCGGCATAACGGCATCCGGCGGGGAGAAAAGACGAGACATCCCCGGCGATGCGGCCGAGCGCCTCGCCGAGGGTGGTTTTTCCCGAGCCCATAAAGCCGATAAGGAATATCGGTTTCAAGGCCTGTTACTGTTTCTTGTCCTGGTTTGCCTTCAGAAGGTCGCGGATCTCGGTAAGAAGCTGCTCCTCCTTTGTCGGCTCGGCTACAGCGGCCGCAGCCACCTCCTCTTCCTTCTGTTTCTCCATGCGTTTGCGCATATTGTTGATAAACTTGATCATCACGAAGATACAGAATGCCACGATAAGGAAATCCACAATGGTCTGCACCCACGCTCCCCAGTTCATGGAGACCTCGGGTTTGATTACCTCCTGGCCGTCCATCACCGCCTGCTGGATCACCCACTTATAGTCGGTGAAGTTCATGCCCCCGGTAGCCACACCCACAAGCGGCATTATTATGTCGTTCACAAGTGAACTTACGATCTTGCCGAAAGCGGCGCCGATTACCACGCCGACAGCCATATCGACAACGTTGCCCTTCATGGCAAATTCCTTGAACTCACTGAGAAACTTTTTCATAGCTCAAAATATAATAGTCTGTTACGTAATATCTCATATAAACTTCATCATCTCGCCTGTGGTTAAAGCCACCCCCAGGAGCAGTATGACAATACCTATCACTATACCTACAAGGGATATTATCAGACCGGCTATGGCAAGGCCGCGTGGCTTGCGGTTCAGGCCGATGATAGAGAACACAAGCCCCAGAAGCCACAACGGGCCGCTCACATACGCCACCCCGCATCCCAGGAAGGCCATGGCCGAAAGCACGAAGCCTGCGATACCCATGCCGTTGGTCTGCTCACGCTGAGGCAATGGTTCCTGCCATTGCCTGCCCTGCGGCGGCATCCCGTAGCCATACCTCGGATCCATCCCCTGATATAGAGGCTGCCGGAAACGGGGATCCTGATAGGGCGCCCCGTAAGGAGACTGCCCTGAATAGCGATTCTGCGGTTCTTCCGGCGGAGGAGGGGGAGGATAGGGAGGTCTGGGATTATTGTACTTGTTCGGTTCCATGATCTGTATGTCTCGGCGCGCTTTTTTGACGGACGCCCTCCTTGCAAAGATACAAATAAACCGCCTAAAATGTTGATCTACGACTGAAAATTTGATTTTTTTGCGCGGAATCAGGTAAATTTCAAATTATTGTTCTTATATTTGGCGTAAATTTCAGAATGGCCTCCGGCAGCGCGGTTACAGCATCGCCCTGTCGGGGCATGTGCTCCTAACTCCCTAACCATTCAACTATCTTTATGGAAACGCGTGAAACGGCTGCCGCACCTGAAAAAATGCCGGAAAGCCAAGACCTTAACCCTGTTACCGCTCCCGAGGAGGACGCTAACGCCTCAGAAGCGATGAAAGACAATGCACCCGCCGACAATGCCGCGGCACCACAGGCGGAAGAGACACTCCCGGAAGAGGATGCTGAGGAAAGCGCTGCACCCGCGCGCGTGCCCGACGCCGCATCGAAAGATGAGGTGCTCGAGACACTGACCCGACTGGCGGCGGAAGAGACCGCCGAGATCACCCGCGAGGAGATCGTGCGCCTCAAACAGCAGTTTTACGCGTTCAGAAAAGCAGAACTCGAGGCCGAGCTCGCCGACTTCATCGCCCAGGGCAATGAAGAGACCGCTTTCGTCCCCGCCGTGGATCCCTCGGAAGAGCGTTTCAAAGAACTCATGAACGCCGTAAAGGACCGCAAGGCTGCCATCGCCGCCGCCCTTGAGGAGGAACGCCGCAAGAACTACGAGCGCAAGCAGGCACTCATCGACGAGCTCCTGTCACTCGCCACCGACACCGACAACGTGAACCGCACATATCCCCGTGTGAAGGAGATACAGGCCGAGTTCAAGCTCATAGGCGAAGTTCCCGCAACCGAAGCCACAGACCAGTGGAAATCATATCAGGGAGCCGTGGAGCAGTTCTACGACCAGCTCAAGGTAAACAAGGACCTGCGCGACTACGACTTCCGCAAGAACCTCGAGATAAAGACCCTTCTTTGCGAGGAAGCAGAGAAGCTCGACGCCGAGGAAGACATAATCCTCGCCTTCAAACGCCTCCAGAACCTCCACGACGAGTGGCGCCAGGCCGGCCCAGTGGCCAAGGAAGTACGCGAAAGCATCTGGATCCGCTTCAAGGATGCCTCGGCCGTGATCAACAAGAAATACCAGACATTCTTCGAGGAGCGCAAAGCCCGCGAGAGCGCCAACGAAGCCGCCAAGACCGCACTCTGCGAGAAAGTGGAGGCACTCGACTTCTCCGCCCTCAAGAACTTCAACGCCTGGGAGGAGATGACCAAGACCATCCTCGCCGCACAGGAGGAATGGAAAACCATAGGATTCGCATCACGCAAGCAGAACAACGCCCTGTTTGCCCGCTTCCGTGCCGTCTGCGATAAATTTTTCACCGAGAAGGCCGAGTATTACCGCGCCGTAAAAGACGAGCTCGCCGCCAACCTCGCCAAGAAAATAGCCCTCTGCGAGAAAGCCGAGGCACTCAAGGACTCCACCGACTGGAAGAAGACCGCCGACACCCTGGTAGCCCTCCAGAAAGAGTGGAAAACCGTGGGCACAGTAGCGAAGAAACACTCCGACGCCGTGTGGAAACGGTTCCAGACCGCATGCGACAGCTTCTTCGAGCGTCGCAAGAAAAACCTCAGCGACAACCGCTCGGAAGAGCAGGCGAACCTCAAGGCCAAACGCGACATAATCGCCGAGCTTAAGGCAATCCCCGCCGACACTCCCCGTGCCGAGGCAATGCCGAAAGTAAAAGAGCTGCAGGCAAAATGGCAGGAGATAGGCCATGTGCCGTTCCGCGAGAAAGACAAGCTCTACGACGAATACCGCTCGGTATGCGACGTGTTCTATGCCCGTGGACGCGAAGCACGCGGATCCATGAGCCGCTTCGAGGATGTGATCAAAGAGATGGGTTCCGACGAGAACAAACTCTACCGCGAGCGCGAGCGGGTGCTCCGTTCCTACGAGATCAAACGCAACGAGCTGAAAACCTACGAGAACAACCTCGGCTTCCTCACCTCAAAGAGCAAGTCAGGCGACTCGATGGTACGCGAGATGGAACGCCGCATCCAGCACATCAAAGACGATCTGGCCGCCATCGAAGAGAAAATAAAGCTCATCGACACCAAACTCAAATAAACCCTGAAACAAACGACAGTGGGCTGCACACGGCATCGTGTGCAGCCCACTGTCGTATATTATGGGGAAGTGGATATGTATGTTTGCGAATCCTAACGGACAGCTATAAAATAAACACCTGCCCCCACAGCAGTCAAACATAGCATGAAGCTCACCAGAACTCCCTTTATATCATTGTCCCTGAAACTTCTGACCGCCCCACGAAAATTCTTATACGTGAGCATACCGCAAATCAATGCGATGAACACAGTATTACCGACAGCCAGAATCCTTGGGACGCCGCTGTCTGGATGTTCCGAAATCAAGGTCCATACAATCATCGCCAGAGCCACACAATAGACGATACCGTTTCTGACATTCATATGTTTTTTACCACCCTCACCCTGTGCGTCTTTGCTGTCATGGCGTTTTTTCGAAAAAACATCTATCCCCAATGTAACGACAACCCACACCATCATGGCTATTATTACGGAGATATAACATACATCCAGAAATTCCATAATCGTATTTTAAGTTTTTTGCAAATATACCATTGATAACAGAACTTTCCAACCTCTTCGGGTGTTATTCTCAGACAAGAAATATAGAGAACGAATAATACCGGCCGATGAATTTACTGCGGCATATTATCTCATTTCCCTGAAAAAGACAATATTACCTACCTAAAATCAACAATATGAACTATCTGACAACTGACAAACTTGTGATCGTGGGTGCAGCCGGCATGATCGGCTCGAACATGGCCCAGACAGCCATTATGATGGGACTTACCCCCAATATCTGCCTCTACGATCCCTACGGCCCTGCCCTGGAGGGTGTGGCCGAAGAACTCCGCCATTGTGGTTTCGAGGGACTTAACCTCACATACACAACCGACGTAAAGGAAGCGCTCACAGGCGCCAAATATATAGTGAACTCAGGTGGCGCCGCCCGTAAGGCAGGCATGACACGTGAGGATCTTCTCAAGGGCAACGCCGCCATCGCCGAGCAGTTCGGCAAGGATGTACGCGCATACTGCCCCGACGTCTGCCATATCGTGGTAGTGTTCAACCCCGCCGACATTACCGGCCTGGTAACCCTGCTCTATTCCGGCCTGAAGCCTTCACAGGTTACCACTCTGGCAGCGCTTGACAGCACACGTCTGCGCAGCGAGCTTGCCAAATACTTCGGTATCCCCGCCGACGACATCGTAAACAGCCGCACATACGGCGGTCACGGCGAGCAGATGGCAGTCTTCGCCTCCACCACAATGATGAACGGCAAACCTCTTACCGAAATCATCGGCACCGAGGAACTCCCCGAAAAAGACTGGGAGGAGATCAAGGTCAAGGTGGTACAGGGTGGAAAGAACATCATCGACCTGCGCGGCCGCTCTTCATTCCAGAGCCCGGCCTACCTCAGCATCGAGATGATCGGCGCCGCCATGGGTGGCAAACCGTTCCGCTGGCCTGCAGGCGTATACGTAAACAACGACCGCTACCAGCACATCATGATGGCTATGGAAACCACCATCACCAAGGACGGTGTGAAAGTGATGCCCGTGAAAGGCACACCCGCCGAAGAGGAAGCCCTCGACAAGAGCTACCGTCACCTCTGCGCTCTCCGCGACGAAGTGATCTCCCTCGGCATCATGCCCCCCATCGACCAGTGGAGCAAGCTCAACAGCAATCTTGGATAAAAAAAGATTTCAGAAGTAAGAAGCAAGAAGTAAGAGCATTAGAAGTCAAGCAAGAATAGTTTTGCTGATGGCTCTGATTCCTCTGATTTCTCTGATGGCTCTGATCCCTGATACAAAAATCTATTCTTGCTTGACTTCTAATGCTCTTACTTCTTACTTCTTGTTTCTAATGCTCTTAAATTCACCATTATTCTGCCAGCGGCAGGGTAATGGTGAATTTCGTTCCTTCCCCAGGCTCGCTCCAGCTTACGAAAATCTTGCCCATGTGGTATTGCTCTATGATGCGCTTGGCAAGAGTGAGGCCGAGACCCCATCCGCGTTTTTTCGTGGTGTAGCCGGGGTTGAATACCGTCTTCTGGTTCTTCCGGGGGATACCGCGGCCGGTGTCGGTGACATTTATCACCGCCCGTTTCCCCTCACGCAGTGTCTCGATGGTAATTTTACCGGAACCTTCCATCGCATCCACAGCATTCTTCATGAGGTTTTCCATCACCCACTCAAAAAGCGGGGCGCTCAGACGCACAGGCAGTTCCTCATCGCAGAGGCACACCGAAAGCTCTATCCGCGATGATATGCGGGTACCCATATACGACGCCGCATGCCCTATCACCGGATTCAGGTTCTCGACATCCATCTGCGGGCGCGATCCGATTTTTGAAAAACGGCTCGCTATGGGGCTCAGGCGGTTCACATCCTTGTTCATCTCACGCACCGTCTCCTCGTCTACCCCCATCGCCTGCAGCAGTTCCATCCATGCCATGAGGGAACTGATGGGGGTGCCGAGCTGATGGGCGGTCTCCTTTGAAAGACCCACCCACACTTTGTTCTGTTCTGCACGCCTTGTGGAGTTCACGGCATAATATACCACAAAAATAAAGGCAAGCATAATGCCGAGCTGCACATACGGATAGTAACTCAGCCGTTTAAGCAGCTTTGAATCGTCGTAATAGAGATGCTGCAGATTGTCGGGCGATATGATGATGTGGATCACATTGGCGCTATGGCGCAATGTCTCGAGCTGACGCCTCAGAAACGCCTCGTTGGCATCCGACAGGAAGTATGGGGCAAGGGAATCCACCTCCTCGGGAAGATCGAAATTGCGGTGGAGCAGTATGTGCCCCTCGTCATCGGTCAGCAGCACCGGTATGGTGTGGTTCCTCTCTATTATGGAAAAAAGGAAGTCTATGTTTTCGGCCGCGGAGGCATCGTCGTTCTGCCCTAAGTCGGCAATCTGTTTGGTGGCGTCGGCCCATATCTGCATACGCTCGCGCTCCTGCACGGCAAGATCGTTTACAAGACTGTTGGAGACATAAATAAAAAACGCCACCAGAGCCACAGACACTATCAGGAACGCCGCCAGACCGAAACGCCTTATCTCGTATATATTCATCTGTTCAGTCCTTTTCGCGTTGTTCAATCCATCGCGCCACGGCATCCTCGGTATTGCGGCCTATGACCACATCGGCTTTCGCCTTCACCTCGGGAAGGGCGTTCTCCACCGCCACCGCCACATCGGCCACCGCCATCATCGGCAGGTCGTTGAGATTGTCGCCGAAAACCACAACCTCGTCAGCCCCCACTTTCCGTGCCATCGCACGCACGGCCGACGCCTTCGATACCCCCGGGGCATAAATGTCGATAAGGCCTGTTTCGGGGATGAACACATCGGGGTACCATGCGGCGGCGCATGAGGTGGCGCCGCTGAGTTCCGCCACAAGATGTTCCACCATCTTCACCGGGCCGATGGCGAAGAAGAGTGCCACACTGTCCCACCGCGACGGCTGCTGGTCGAGGTGGAACCGCTTGAGTTCGAGATGGCGCCGCTCCTGATAGAAACCGTTCTCGCGCGAGGTCATCGCCGCCGGATGATAGACATTGAGGAAACTGTTTCCGCTGAGGCAGTACACGAACGGATTGAGGCCGTCGGCCGCAAACACGTCGCGTATCTTCAGGGCATCCACCTCCGGGATGGTGATGCAGCTCTCGAAAGTGCGGCTCTCCCGGTTCCACTCCCCTGCGCCTGTCATCACAATCGCAGGAAGAGGATGCACCTCCCCCGCCGCTCCGGTATATACCGACTGGCGTATGCCGCTCAGAAGGGGCTGCACCGTAGCGGGAGTGCGTGCCGTAGCGGGAGTGAACATCACGCCCCGCTCCACCAGTGAGTTTAGTATTTCCGCCGTATGCCCGCTTACACGGCTCTCGGCGTTGAGCAGCGTGCCGTCGAGATCGGTCACGTAGAGCGTTCTCTTTCCTTTCTTGTCTGTATGTCTTATATCCATTCAGGCCATATTTTGAAACTACCTAAGTAAGTCGTGGAAATTATTTTATATTTTTTATGCCTAATAATTTTCATGACGTACTTATATGCTTACAAATTTACTCAAATTTATCTAAACCCCAAAAACGGTTATTGTTCATTCCCGGCGGAGGAAAGGTGAGGCAAACCGCTGCGGTTTACCTTAAATTAACTAAATATTTGAAAATAGCATGAACCAAAGGGGGCCGGATAGGATTTTTATTAGTAGCTTTGTCAGTTAAAACCGGAGTTTCCGGATTAATCTTTTATATAGTTTTATGACATTTGAAGAATTAGGGGTCAACGAACCTCTCAGGCGCGCCATCGCCGAACTTGGATTTGAGAACCCCATGCCGGTACAGGAGAAAGTGATCCCCCACCTGCTCGAGCAGGAGGGAGACGTTGTCGCACTGGCACAGACCGGCACCGGCAAGACTGCCGCTTTCGGCCTTCCTGTGATCCAGCGCATAAATGTGGATCTTCATGAGCCGCAGGCGCTTATCCTGTCACCCACACGCGAGCTTTGCCTGCAGATCGCATCAGACCTCGCCGACTTTTCCAAATATATACCCGGCCTTGAGGTGCTCCCGGTCTACGGAGGATCAAGCATCGAGAGCCAGATACGCTCCCTCAAGAAAGGTGTGCAGATAATCGTGGCCACACCGGGACGCCTCCTCGACCTCATCAACCGGGGAGTGGTGAAACTCGGGAAGGTGCACACTGTGATCCTCGACGAAGCCGACGAGATGCTCAACATGGGCTTCCTCGACTCCATCAACGACATACTCGCCAATGTGCCGGAAGAGCGCAAGATGCTGCTTTTCTCGGCTACCATGCCCCCGGAGATAGCCAAGATCGCGAAAAACTACATGCACGATCCTGTGGAGTTCGTCATCGGCACCCGCAACGAAGGGGCGGCAAACGTGCGGCATATCTACTATATGGTCAACGCACGCGACAAATACCTCGCCCTCAAACGCATAGCCGACAACAGCCCCAACATATACGCCATCATCTTCTGCCGCACCAGACGCGACACACAGGAGGTGGCCGACAACCTCATACATGACGGATACAACGCCGACGCGCTGCACGGAGATCTCTCGCAGCAGCAGCGCGACATCGTGATGAAAAAGTTCCGCGACCGTGTGATCACCCTCCTCGTGGCCACCGATGTGGCGGCAAGGGGTCTGGATGTGAACGATCTCACACATGTGATAAACTACGGACTGCCCGACGATGCCGCCGTATATACCCACCGCTCGGGACGAACCGGACGTGCCGGAAAGACCGGTGTCTCCATCGCCATAATACACTCCCGTGAGAAAGGGAAACTCCGCGAGATAGAGCGCACCATCGGCAAGACTTTCGAACGCAAGGAGGTGCCCACACCTGAACACATTATCGAGAAGCAGCTCTTCTCACTGGCCGACCGCATAGAGCGGGTGGAGGTCAACGACGAAGAGATGGCCAAATACCTCCCCGCCGTGATGAAGAAACTCGGATGGCTGTCGGAGGAGGATCTGGTGAAACGTGTGCTCTCCCTCGAGTTCAACCGCCTGCTTGACTACTACAAAGACGCTCCCAAGATCGACTTCATCGACGAGAAGCCCAAGAAGGAGAAGGAGAAAAAATCGCGCCGCGGCGACGACGACAACACCGACAAGGACCGACGCACCGCTGCCAGAGGAATGGAGCGTGTGTATATCAGCGCCGGAAAACGCGACGGATTCTATGCCGGCAACCTCATCGACATGCTCAACACCTTCGTGGGGGGACACCGCGTGGATGTGGGCCGCATCGACCTCATGCCCTCCTACTCACTCTTCGACGTAAAGAAATCTGACGCACGAAGAGTGGTGGCGGCACTCAAAGGGGCCGACTTCATGGGCAAACGCATTTATGCCGAGATAGCGCAGCCCGACAAGGACTACGCCAAGGCATCCAACCGACGCAGCAAGGATGCGAAACACCCCGACGAACCGATGGATGCATACGACGCCTTTGAAAGGTTCAAGCGCAGCAGCCGCAAGAAAGGGAAACGGGGATAAGACAGACAACCTAAAACCATCAGAGACGTGTTAAGGAAATTATTTTTAGCAATAGGCGCGGCAATCGCCATCGGAGCACCGGCACAGACACAACTGGAGATCCCGGATTTCACTGAGGCTGTCCAGAGCACGGACTCCGCCGAGGTTGAGGAGACCGCCACAAAATACACCGGCCATCCGGCAATCGACGCGTTCATCAACGCGCCGCAGACGGTGTTTCCCACCATCGACCATATGACCCGCATGGATATGGCCGACTATTTCAACTCCGGTTCCCCCAAACCCTCGAAAAACAATTTCAAGGGGGACTGCCGCATCATCTCCGCTTCCGACAGCCAGATCACACTGTCAACCTCGGATGTTTCGGAGGTAGAGCTTTCCCTGTTGCCGATGAAATCCGACACGATCATAATGGTTGTCACCACACTCAACACCCCGGTCCCTGACAGCGACGTCAAGTTCTACACATACCCCGGATGGGCGCAGGTGAAAGAGGGCGTTTTCATAGTTCCCGGCCTTGACGACTGGACGGTGAAAGACACTGCCGTGCAACGCGAAGACCTCGAGAACGCCGTGCCCTTCATACTCGCCCGCTTAAGCTACAAGCCCGAGACCGGGCAACTGATCCTCGAGAACAAACTCGGCGACTTCCTCCCCAAAGAGGCCAACGATCTCGTCAACGGCGCCCTCAAGGCACGCCTCGTCTACCGCTGGGACGGTTCCCGGATGGTGTGCTTCGGAATATACTTCGAAATCGAAGCAACGTTAGAAGCAAGAGCATTAGAAGTCAAACAAAAATAGTTTTGCTGATTCCTCTGATAGCTCTGATTCCTCTGGTCCCTCTGATCCCTCTGATCCCTTGTGCAAAAAATCCATTATTGCTTGACTTCTCACGCTCTTACTTCTTACTTCTCCTTTTTCTATGCCCGCCACATTATCCCTTCTTGAACTTACGCGGCTTGTAGCATCGCTTGTGCAGCAGCCGCAGACACGCAACGTATGGATCACCGCCGAACTGTCTGATGTGGCGGTGAGGGGTGGCCATTGCTACATGGAGCTTCTCCAGAAAGACGAGCGCGGATGCCAGGTAGCCAAAGCCCGCGGAGTGATCTGGGCGAACCTCTACCCGGGCATTGACGCGCAATTTTTCGCAGCTACGGGGCAGCGATTCGCGAGCGGCCTCAAGGTGATGCTATGCGTCACCGCCTCGATGCACCCCGTCTACGGCTTCTCGCTTGTGGTGAATGCCGTAAACCCTGAGTACACCCTGGGAGACCTCCTGAGGCGCCGGCGCGAGATATTGGAACGCCTGAAAAAAGAGGGGATCCTGAACCTTAACCGCGAGCTTAAGTGGCAGTGCGATGTACCGCAACGCATTGCCGTGATTTCGGCTGCCGGTGCCGCCGGTTATGGCGACTTCATGAACCAGCTGCACTCCAACCCCTCGCATCTACGTTTCGTCACACAGCTGTATCCCGCCGTGATGCAGGGAGTATCGGCACCACAGTCGATCATCGCCGCACTTGAGCAGGTGGCGGCAGACAGCCATATGTGGGACTGCGTGGTGATCATACGCGGCGGTGGCGCCACATCAGACCTGCAGGCGTTCGAGGACTACGATCTTGCCGCCAACGTGGCGCAGTTCCCGCTGCCCGTAGTCATCGGCATCGGCCATGAGCGCGACATAACGGTCCTCGACTACATTGCCAACACGCGCCTTAAAACCCCCACCGCCGTGGCCGAATGGTTCATCACCCAGGGGGAAGCCGCGCTGACATGGCTCATGAATATCGGGAACCGCATAATGCAGACCGTCACGCAACGCATTTCCGGCAACAAGGAGCAGCTCGCACACGCCGAGGGACTGTTGCCGATACTGGCAAAAGGAGTGGTGGAACGTGGTCTGAACAGGATGCGCGACGCCGCCGCAACGCTGCAGAACATCGGCGCACGGCGCATCCAGCCGCAGTTTACCCGCCTGCAGATGATGGGAACCAGCATATCCACGGCAGCCGCAACCCGCATTGAGCGTGAGCGTGCACGCCTCGACGCCAACGCCACACTCATCGCAGCCCTCTCCCCAGCAGCCACACTCGCCCGCGGCTATTCCATCACCCGCTACAACGGGAAGGCCGTCACCGACGCCAACGCCCTGCCCTCCGGCGCCACCCTCACCACCATCCTTGCCCGCGGCGAGATAGTGAGCGAGGTAAAGGAAATCCGCGACACCCGACCCTGATCCCCCTAATATTATTGATTCCTCTGATATCTCTGATTCCTCTGATAACTCTTTGATTCCCAAAAAAAACACAACCCCATGCCAGAAGTAAAAGACCTCACATACAACCAGGCTATCTCCGAACTCGAGCAGATACTCCGCCTCATGCAGAGCGATGAATGCGACATTGACCGCCTTGCCGCCCTCACCCGTCGCGCCACAGAGCTGATAGCCGAATGCCGCAAACGCCTCACAGCCACCGAGGAAGAACTCGCCACCATCCTGAAACAAAACTGACGGGCCACTGAAAAAAGTGCGTCAGGCGCTGTAGTTGTAAAAAAATTGCTAATTTTGTAGCAATCAAAATTGTGCAGACATGATTGACGAAACTTTGAAGAAAAGGCTGGAGGCCGATCAGGACGGCCTCGCCACATACGAATATATCGCCAACCACATCGAGACCTGCGCCGATGACATGGATTTCCTCATCGACAACATGGCGCGTGTGGACCTCACAGGGCAATTTGTAATCTCTGCCGCACGATATCTGTATGCCATCGATCCCGAAGCATTCGCAGCACCGATAGAGCGCCTTGTGGCACTCGGAATCGACAAGGACCGCGAGCACCGCTATCTGGGAGCGCTCATGGAGCAGTTCTATGGCCCTGATTTCGCATCGCGCGCCGGGGAGCTCTCAGCTACAGACAACAATTTCCGCCGCATCTACAAGCGCCTGTATCCCACCGGCGCAATCTGAAAAAGAATGAACAGGAAGAAAATCATACCGCTGGCACTGTTTTTTGTCACCGCCATCATCGTGGCGGGAGCCATAACACTGTCAAGCCGCAAAACAACCAGGAAAATGACCGGAAAACCGACTGAAACCGAAGCGACAGCCAACAGATCCGACGCCGAAGTGGAATTCACCACCACAGAAGGCAACTTCACAGTGCGCCTTTTCGGCGATACACCCAAACACCGCGACAACTTCCTCAAGCTCGTGCGCGAGGGATTTTATGACGGCGTGCTCTTCCACAGGGTCATCGACAAGTTCATGATCCAGACCGGCGACCCCGAGTCAAAAGACGCGCCCGCAGGCAAGATGCTCGGCACAGGGGGACCCGGCTACGACATCGACGCCGAAATCGTATATCCGGCACACTTCCACAAACGCGGCGCGCTTGCCGCCGCACGCCAGGGTGACCAGATGAACCCCGAGCGCCGCTCTTCCGGATCGCAGTTCTACATCGTGACCGGCAAAACCTACAACGACTCCACCATCAACCAGCTCGAACGCCAGATGCAGATGATGCAGCAACAGCAGATATTCAACGAGCTGGCCAAAGAGCACAGAGACACCATAATGGCACTGCGCCGCAACCGCGACAGCGCGGGCCTGAACGCACTGCAGGAAGAACTGGTAGCCATCACTGAGAAAAAAGCGGCCGAAAATCCGGCGCGTCTCACCCCGCAGCAGCGCGAGGCATATACCTCGGTAGGGGGAACACCGCATCTCGACAACCAGTACACCGTGTTCGGCGAGGTTGTCAGCGGCATGGATGTGATCGACAAGATTGAAAAAGCCGAGACCGACGGCCACGATCGCCCCGTTACGGATATCCGCATCCTTTCCGCCAAAGTACTGGATAAATAAAATTGAAAGTCAACCGCCACATACTGGAAAACGGACTGCGCATGGTGCATGTGCAGGATACCTCCACAACCATGGTGGCGGTAAACACGCTCTACAATGTCGGCTCACGCGACGAGAGAGCCGACCTCACCGGGATTGCCCACCTCTTCGAGCATCTGATGTTCGGAGGATCGGTCAACATCCCCGATTTCGACGGCAGGCTCTCGGCGGCAGGAGGAACCTCCAACGCATGGACATCGGCTGATTTCACCGATTTCTACTGCATTCTGCCCGCAGTGAACCTTTCCACCGCCCTGTGGCTCGAGAGCGACCGCATGCTCCGGCTCGCCTTCTCCGACCATGCGCTCGAGGTGCAGCGCAGTGTGGTGACCGAAGAGTTCAAACAGGTATGCCTCAACCGCCCCTACGGCGATATGGAGCATGCTTTCCGTGCTCTGGCATACACCGTCCACCCCTACCGCACCCCCGTGATAGGCAAGGATTTCTCGCATATAGCGAAAGTCACACAGGATGATGTGCGGCAATGGTTCCACTCACACTACGCTCCAAACAATGCGGTGCTCGCCATCTGCGGCAACGTGGATTTCGAGGAGGCGGTGAGGCTTGTGGAATACTATTACTCCACGATTCCGTCACGTGAAATCGCCCCGCGCGATTATGCCCCGGAACCGCTCCAGACCTCCCCGCGCACCCACCTGATGAAAGGAGATGTGCCACAGACGGCCATCCGCATGGCATTCCCGATGGACAGATACGGCACGCAGGGATATTACGAGGCCGACACCATAAGCGACATACTCAGCAACGGCATGTCGTCGCGCTTCTACCGCCGCCTGCTGCTTGGCACAGGGATGTTCACCGAGCTTGACGCCAGCATAATGGGATCGGAAGAACCGGGCCTGTTCCTGATCTCGGCAAAACTCACAGGCAAGGGTGAGGAGGCCGAGCAGCGTGCTATCGACGCCATAATGCACGAGCTCGCCCTGCTCTGGGAAGAGGAACCCTCGCCCCGCGAACTGCGACGCTGCGTAAACCTCCTTGAGAGCAACCGCACTTTCTCCAATCTCAACTGCCTGTCCGTGGCTGCCACCATCGCCATGGCCGAGATGCACGGGGAGCACCCCGACGCTTTCATACTCCCGTACCGAGCACATACCCCCGCCTCAATCTCCGCCGCCGCCCGCGAACTCTTCGCCCCGTCACGTGTCAATACACTCATATACCGTCCTGCCTGAACGACGGATACCCCCTCTGCTGACAGCAACATATTCTGACATAATCTTTAACCATGAAATTAAAATTATTACTGACAGCACTCGCCGCATGTACTATTTACAACACCCATGCTGCTGCCGACACGAAATATGCCGAGCCGCTTGACACCATCACCCCTGCCGACGAAACACTGTGGTATTCATCGCAATACAGAAAATCGGCCGAACTCACATGGGCGTCGAAAGACTCCGTTTACAGATCTACAGCCCCTGTGGCACAGGACATCATTAGAGACCTGACCGTGAAAGCATGGCGGGGCGAGCGTGTGGGCGCTGAGGCTCTTGTGATCGCACCGAAAGCTGTGGGCGAAGTGAAAGTGGAACTCACCGGCCTGCGCAAAGGGGGGAAAACGTTCAACCTTCCCGACACCTATGCCGCCTGGATGCGCTACGTCATCGGCAACGACTGCCGGAAATGCTGGTGCGATGATCCCGACAAAAACGTTTCCTCCTTTCCCGACATGATAGATAACGCGGGATCAGTTATAAACATCCCGGCACGCACCGTGCGCCCCGTATGGTGCTCGGTGGAGATACCGAGGGAATTCGATCCCGGCATCTACACTGCCGACCTGCTACTGAAGGACGCCAAAACAGGCAAGGCACTGAAATCCATAATCCTGAACATCGATGTATGCGACCGCACACTCCCCAAGCCGGAGGATTATGCATTCTACCTCGACCTGTGGCAGCAGCCCTATGCCATCTCCCGCTACTACGGCGTGAAGCCCTGGAGCGACGAACATCTCAAACTATATGAGCCGTATGCACGCATGCTTGCCCGCGCCGGGCAGAAAGTGACCAGTGTGATCCTTTTCTACGAACCCTGGGGCGAACAGAGCAACGACAAGTTCCAGCCCATGGTGGAGACAGTGCGCCACGCCGACGGCACTTACTCCTACGACTACACCATCCTTGACCGCTATGTGGAATTCATGGACAAGAACGGCATCACAGGCGATATAGAATGCTTCACCATGATACCGTGGCAGATGGAATTCCGCTATCTCGACGAGCCCACCGGCGAATACAAGATCCTCAAGACCACCACCGACGCTCCCGAATACGCACAGCTGTGGACCCCCTTCCTCCAGTCGCTCGCAAAGCATTTCAAGGAGAAAGGATGGTATGACCGGCTGATGATCGGTATGGACGAAAGAGGTGTGGAAGACATGCTCCGCGCCTACAAGGTCGCCCAGGACGCCGTACCTGGCATACGCATGTCGCTCGCGGGCAACTACCACAAGGAACTCGTTGACAAACTCGACGTATACACCATCCTGAAAGAGGACTTCTTCCCCGCCTCCGATCTGGCCATGCGCGCCGGCAACGGTTACAAGTCGCTCGTGTACACCTGCTGCGTCCCGCCGGTACCCAACCAGTTCATCAACGCACAGCCCTCATACGGAGCATACATCCCGGCCTACGCCACGGCAGCCGGATTCGACGGCTATCTGCACTGGTCGTACAGCAACTGGAACAACACCCCCATGACAGACAGCCGTTTCCAGCGCCTTCCCCCGGGCGACACATTCTTCGTATACCCCGACGGACGCAGCTCCATCCGCTATGAAAGGATGCTCGAGGGCATACAGCTCAGCGAAAAGATAAGGCTCCTCCGCAAGGAGTTTGCCGACAAAAAGGATGTCGACGGCCTTCTGGCCCTCGAAGCCGCCTTGCTTCCGATACGCACCGGCGTAATGCGCCCCTACTACCCCACATCCACAGTGGTCAACGATCTGGAGCGCAACATCGACAGCCTCAGCCGCCGCTGATATCCCCCTCCCCATGACCTGAAATCACAGGCGATGTGCCGCACCAGACCGGCACATCGCCTTTCTGTGCTTTTGAGAGGGGTAAACGCATGCTTAAAAACACATACGGCACAGATACATTTTTTAAACCTTTTTTCGTATCTTTGGAAGCTAAATAGCTTCATTCCGCATGACAGCCGATGCATCGCACTGTGTGCCAGCGCAATAGTGCGGTTAACATCTTTTTTCAACCATACATCCGGCACGTGTACAAGAGCAACATAGCAACAACTAAAACATCATATTTTACATTCGATTCCATGAGATTAAAACTTTTTCTATCTCTGATGACATCGGCAGTGCTCCCCGCCATGGCGCAGACAGCCGTGGTGACAGGAAGCGTGATCGACGCCGATACCGGCAGCCCCATTCCAGGGGCGGTAATCACCATCCAGGATCAAGGAATTTCAGTCACTGCCGGCCCTGCCGGCGACTTCCGAATCAGCAACGCCCGCCCCGGCGAAGCTGTGCTTATCATCAACGCGCCGGGATATGACAGCTCCGCCGCACAGACCCGCCTTTACAACGGCCAGAGCGTGGATGCCGGCGCACTGCGCCTGTTCACTGACTTCGCCGACAACGAGTTTGTGATCGACAACCAGACCGAACAGCTCATCGACGAGAGCACGATGGACGACGAGAACGACGCCTCACAGGCTGTAGGCGCCCTCACCGGTTCCAACGACGACATCTACTACAAGTTCACCCGCTACGGTTACTCGCCGCTCTACTCCAACTACCGCGGATACCAGAGCACATGGCAGGAGACATACATCAACTCACTCCCCATGAACGACCTCATCAGAGGTGGATTCTCCTTCCAGCAGCTCGCTGGCATGACCTCGCGCGCTTTCCGCAACAGCACCGCCACAGTAGGCCTCGGGGCATCGGCCTACGGATTCGGAGCCATCGGCGGCAGCCAGAACTTCAACACCATCACCGACACCTATGCGCCCGGCTTCAACGGATCGCTCAGCTATACCAACTCCAACTACAAGTACCGCGCCATGGCCACATACTCCACCGGCATGATGGAAAACGGCCTCGCCTTCACCCTCAGCGCCATCGGCCGATTCGCCGACGAAGGTGTGGTGCCCGGCACTTTCTATAACGCCGGCGGTGTATTCCTCTCGGCCGAGAAGATGCTCAACCGCAACCACTCCATCACGCTGACCGCATGGTGCAACCCCCGCCGCTACGCCAACGGAAAGGCTGTGGTCGGAGAGATATTCGACCTCACCGGCGACCACCTCTACAACCCCACATGGGGATGGCAGGACGGCAAGAAGCGCTCCGACAACATCCGCGAGAACTTCGACCCCACCGTGATGCTCAACTGGCTCTACAAGACCGAGAAGACCACCCTCAACACCGGTGCCGCCTTCCGTTGGGTGCACTTCGCACGCACACGCCTGAGCTACTTCAAGGGTAACGACACACGTCCCGACTACTACAAGAACCTCCCCTCCTACTACCTCAACCCGCTTGACAACTCCAACTACAACCCCGAGAAAGCGGCCTTCTACGAGGAACAGTGGAAATACAACGAGGATTTCCGCCAGATCGACTGGGACGGCTTCTATCTCACCAACGAACTGAACAACGTGCAGAACGAGACGCTCCCCTACGACAAGCAGATCGGATCAACATACATCCAGCAGATGGAGCACTCGAACCAGTTCAACTTCATCCTCGGATCCACCCTCAACCAACGTCTCAACGACTACATGAGCCTGCAGGGTGGCGTGAACCTCAACTACACCCGCACAAGCGACTACGCCACAGTGAAAGACCTCCTCGGAGGCCAGTTCTGGTATGACGTGGACGGCTTCTCGGAGCGCGAGATCTACAACCCCGAGGCATCGCAGGACATCATGCAGAACGACCTCAACCACCCCAACCGCCGCGCCGTGACAGGCGACCGCATCGGATGGGACTACAACATCCACGCCCTCAAGGTGCAGGGATGGCTCCAGAACCAGATCAACCTCCCCAAATGGGATGTGAACTACGGTATCAAGATGAGCTACGAGCAGTTCTACCGCCATGGCAACATGCGCAACGGCCGTGCGCCCCTGAACTCTTTCGGCAACTCCAAGACCGTGCATTTCGACGACGCCTCGGTAAAAGCCGGCGCCACGTACAAGCTTGACGGCCGCAACTACTTCACACTGCAGGCCGAATACGGCACCGTAGCTCCTGTGATCAACGACGTGTACATCTCACCCCGCGTGAAAGACACCACAGTCGACAACATCCAGAGCACACGCGTCTTCTCGGCCGACTTCCGCTACACATGGAACTACCGCCGTTTCCGCGGCTCCATCTCGGCATACTTCACCGACATGAGCAACGCCATCGAGCGCTACGGCTTCTGGGACGAGAGCCTCAACGCCTTCTGTAACTTCGCCCTCAACGGCGTACACCGCCAGTACAAGGGCATAGAGCTTGGCATGGCATACCAGATCACATCAGCCCTCCGCCTGAGCTTCGCCGGAAACTTCTCCCGCTACCGCTACGCCAACAACCCCATGGGCACACGCTCCGTGGAGAACGGCCTGCAGCCCGACCAGACCACACAGTTCTACCTCAACAACTACTACTGCACATCCACCCCGCAGACCGCCTTCAACATCGCCCTGGCATACAACGCCCCCAAGATGTGGTTCTTCAACGTGGACGCCTCATGGCTGGCCGACTACTATGTGCGCCTGGCCTACCCGCGCCACCAGATCATCGACGGCCTGGCCGCATACGCAGGATCCCCCGCCGAGCTTGACCGCCTCACAGACGAGTTCACCGCACAGGAGAAACTGCCCAACAACTGGGTGATGAACGCATCCGTAGGCAAGGTGATCTACCTCAACCGCCAGGTGAGCCTCAACCTCAACGTGTCGGTAAGCAATGTGATCAACAACCGCAACCTCATCACCCAGGCCACCGAGCAGTTCCGCATCGACACCAAATACTACAACCCCAACGCATTCCCCACCAAGTACATGTATGCACAGGGCATCAAGGTATATGTCAACGCAGGTGTACGCTTCTGATATGTCATATTAAAACAGAGACGAAACGATGAAAAAATCGATAATATATATGGCGGCACTCCTCGCCGCCGCGGGATTCACCTCCTGCCAGGACGACTTCGAGCGCCCTCCATACTACGAGACAGGCGACATAAAAATCGAAGCGAACACCACCATCGAGGAGCTTAAGAACGCCTTCACACAGGATGTGAACTACTTCAACACCCCCATCGGTACAAAAGAGAACGGCGAGCACTACATAATCCGCGGCCGCGTGACATCCGACACACGCGCTGGCAACGTGTTCAAGAAAGTATGCGTGGAGGACGCCACCGGCGGCATAATATTCTCCGTAAACAACAGCCGCCTTTATGAAGTGACACCCCTTGGCCAGGAAGTGATCGTGGACTGCACAGGCATGTACTACGGCAACTATGGCTTCGGCGTGCAGGTAGGCTCCGAAGGTGAGGGACACTCCACCACAGTGGCCCCGGCGCGTATGCCCGAGGATATGTGGGACGCGCATGTCACCGCCGTCGGCGTGCCCGACCCCGCGCTTGTGACCGTGCATGAAGTCACCATCGACGATCTGCGCACCATATATTCCGATCCCGCCACACGCCTCCAGTGGCAGGGACTTCTGGTAAAAGTGAAAGACGTGAAATTCCAGAGCCCCGGCACACAGCTCGGCAAACAGAACCAGAGCAACAACTCCGTGTATCTGGTGCCCGCTGCCGGCGGCCAGGGACGCCTCGCCATCAATACCTCCGGCTACTCCACCCTGTGGGACATCTACGCCCCCAACGGCACAGGCGATGTGACCGGCGTGCTGGCAGTGTACAACACCGACTGGCAGCTCTCCCTCAACGATGCCAACGGCATAGGCGACACATTCACCCCCTGGGTGCCCGCTCCCCCCGCCCTTTATGAGGAGTCCTTCGCCACAAACCAGGGTGGCTTCTCCATCCACAACATCGATATGACAGGTCCCATGACCTATGTATGGAAGCATGACGCGTCGCGCGGCTACATGGTGGCCTCAGGCTTCGTGTCGGGCGCATCCTACGCCTCAAGCTCATGGCTCCTTTCGCCGGTACTGGATCTCTCCCAGGCCGAGGAACCCTCATTCACCTTCGACCACGTAACCAACAAGTTCCCCGACCTCGAGACCGCCAAGCGACAGGTATCTATGGCCATCAGCGTCGACGGCGGCGCATGGCAGACAGTAGCCATCAAGGAATGGTCCACCAACGCCGACTGGAACTTCGTAAACGCCGGCACCTACGACCTCTCGGCCTATGCAGGCAAGAAGATCGTGATCGGCTTCCACTATACAAGCGAGGACGGGGCTTCCGGATCATGGGAGATCAAGAACTTCGCCGTGAACGGCAAGGGCACAGTCACCGCCACACCCGGAGCCGACTTCCCCGGTAGCGCCAAATAACAGAATCCTACCCAAAAGAAGAACTTAACGTTATGAAAATTCTGAAATCAATCGCAATAGGTCTCGCTGCCATAGCAGCCCTGGGAGGATTCACCGCCTGCCAGGACGACTTCGACAACCTCAACGTGCTCGCCAAGGTACCCGAGGCCGAACTGACACCGAACACCTCCATCCTCGAATTCAAACAAGCCTTCTGGCAGGACGGGGTGGAGAACTATGCCACACAGGTAGGCACCAAGGCAGACGGATCCCACTACATCGTCTCGGGCCGCGTGATCACTTCCGACTACGCCGGCAACATTTACAAGAGCCTTGTCATACAGGACGAGACGGCTGCCCTCCAGTTCTCCATCAACGCCTACAGCCTCTATCAGAAATACCGCTACGGCCAGGAGATAGTGATAGACCTCACCGGTCTGTATGCCGGCAAATACATGGGCCTGTTTCAGGTAGGTGCCAAAGGACAGAACTCCTCAGGCACCGAGCAGACCACCTACATGAGCGACGCGCGTTTCTATTCACTCGCACAGCTCAACGGTCTTCCCGAACCCTCCAAGGTGAACATCCGCACCCTCGAGAACATGAGCGAGCCTGCCGCCGACAACATCCGCTGGCAGAGCGAGCTCGTGCGCTTCAACAATGTCACCGCCGAGCCGCAGGAGAGCAACCTCAACGACGAGGGTCTCTTCAAGCCCGTCTACACCTTCGGCATCTACCACGAGAATTTCGACCAGGTAGTGAAGATCGACGGCACCGGCTACAAACTGCGCACAAGCGGCTACTCCAACTTCTACTATGAGCTTATGCCGACAGAGCCGTTTGACCTGCAGGCACTCCTGTCATATTACAACGGCGACTGGCAGCTCTACATCGTCAACTACTCCGATGTGATGAACGCCGGCAACCCCACCATCCCGGCCGGATCCGAGAAGAACCCCTGGAGCATCGACCAGGCTATAGAGAACATCACCGCAGGCGCCACCGCCTACGGATGGACCAAAGGCTACATCGTCGGCACAGTGGCGCCCGAAGTGACCGAGATCACCTCCAGCTCCGACATCGAATGGGGTGCCGAGGCCACACTCGCCAATACCGTAGTGATAGCTCCCTTCCCGGAATGCACCGACTACAAGTCGTGCCTCATCGTGCCGCTCCCCCAGAACTCCGTGATGCGCAACACCGTGGCGCTCAAGAACAATCCCGGCAACCTCGGCAAGGAGCTCGCAGTGCAGGGTACCCCCGACATGTACATGGGCACATTCGGCATCACCGGCAACCTCGGCACAGCAGGTGAGTTCAAACTCGAAGGAGTGGATCTCTCAGGCAAGGGTGACGGCACCGAGGCACGTCCCTACAACTGCGCCCAGATCATCGCCATGAACCCGTCGTCGACCACAGCGGCCGTAGAGAGCGGCGTGTGGGTGCGCGGCTACATCGTAGGCTACTATGAGGACTACGAGGCACACTTCCAGACATCGACCACACAGCGCGCCAACATACTCATCTCCGACGTGCTCAACCCCACCGACAAGGCACAGACCGTGTGTGTGCAGCTCCTGGCATCCACACCTGCCCGCAACGCCCTCAACCTCGTCGACAATCCCGGCAACCTCGGCAAACAGGTGGAACTCCTCGGCGACGTGATGAAATACAACACACTCCCGGGCATCAAGAACACCACCTCATACAAGCTCGACGGCCAGGAAGGAGGCGGCGATACCCCCACCCCCGGCCAGGCACTCTTCTCGCAGACATTCAAGGAAAGTCAGGGCGACTTCACCATCCACAACGTGGAACTCTCCCCCTCGCTCAGCTACGTATGGAGCCACGACGCATCATACGGCTACATGAAGGCGTCGGCCTTCCTCGGCCAGTCGTATGCATCCAGCTCCTGGCTCGTGTCGCCGCTGCTTGACCTCACCGCAGCACAGAACCCCACACTCACATTCGACCATGTGACAAACAAGTTCCCCGACATCGCCACTGCCAAACAGCAGGTATCGCTCGCCATCAGCGTTGACGGGGGCGACTGGCAGACTGTCGCCATCCCCAACTGGTCCACCAACGCAGACTGGACATTCGTAAACGCCGGCACCATCGACCTCGCCGCATACGCAGGCAAGAAGATCAAAGTCGGCTTCCACTACACCAGCACCGACGGCGTATCCGGATCATGGGAGATCAAGAACTTCGCCATCAACGGCACCGGCTCAGTGACAGCCACCCCCGACAGCACCTTCCCCGGCGGAGGTGACACCCCCGGCGGAGGCGACGAGCCTGTAACTCCCCCCGCAGGCGACTTCAAGGGTGACTTCGACACCTTCAACGGCGGCGAACCCAAGAGCAGCCCCTACGGCACATACACCAACGCCACCGGATGGACAGCCGAAGGCAGTATCATCCTGGGAGGCCAGACAGCAGGCGTGGCCGACGCCAACCCCCGCTTCGGATTCATCGGCGGCCCCACTACCCTGGCTGTATGTCTCAACGGCAAGACCTCGGCTCCCGGCAAACTCACTTCGCCGCAGCTCACCGGAGGCATAAAGACCCTCACGTTCAAATACGGCACCGCCTACAGCACATCAGCCTCCAAGTTCTCGTTCACCGTGAAGGTGCTACAGAACGGAGCGGTGGTGAAAGAGGAGACACTTACCCCCGACATGACGATCAAAACCGCATATGACGCGTCGATCGACGTAAACGTCACCGGCGACTTCACCATAGAGATCGTCAACAACTGCCCCAGCGAGCAGGACAAGAACCTTGACCGCGTGGCCATCTGGAACCTCACCTGGGACTGATGCCCGCATCTACGACATTTAGCGGCTAAGTGTATCAGCCGCTCCACCCATAGAGGGGGCGCTCCGCAATGGAGCGCCCCC